>JAFKLU010000044.1 GCA_017304105.1 Sphingomonadales bacterium | reverse complement strand
GTCGTCCAGCTTCACCAACCAGGTGCTGGCGCAGATCGAGCTGTGGACCAAGAGCGAGAACTACGAGAACCAGGTCTATGTGCTGCCCAAGCATCTCGACGAGAAGGTCGCCGCGCTCCACCTCGAGAAGCTCGGCGTCAAGCTCTCCAGGCTGACCGAAAAGCAGGCCGCCTATATCGGCGTCTCCACCGAAGGCCCCTTCAAGCCCGATCACTACCGCTATTGAGCAAAGCATCGGAGGGGAGGCGCGGCGAAAAACGCGCCTCCCTTTCTTTCGCGGCCCCCGTTCGTCCCTTAGCAATAGTGGGCGAACGGGCGAGCGATGGCTCTCTCACCCCAGTGACATCGAGCAGCGCAAGTCACCGGCCTCAGCCCGTGTGCGCCGCCTTGTCACATGCGGCATTGCCTCGTAATCCAGCCCGGTGACTTCGCTTCCGCCGCTCGCCCTTGCCCTCATCGGTGCCGTGCTCGCGCTATGGCTGGCGCTGTCGGCATGGGCGCTGTTGACGGGCCTCGCGCTGCGGCGCTCCTCGCGGCAGGCTCGGGGGCAGGCAGACCGCCTTGCCGATCTTCTGCAGTCGGCGCCCGCCATTCCGATGCTGGTGCGCGCCGACGGGCGGATCGAGGCGCCTGATCGGCTTGCCAACTGGCTCGGTCGCACCACCGTTCCCGCTTTCCTCTCCGAACTGGTCTCGGAGGAAGGCGGCCTTGAGCCCGATCATGCCCGTGCCCTCGCCGCGGAAGTGAAGGCCGCGCAGCGCGGCAGCCGCGCTTTCGTGTTGCCGGTGCGCGCGGAGGGATCGAACCGCACGCTGCTGGTGCGCGGAAGCCCGGCGGGGCCCGACCTCGCCAGCCCCGGCACGATCGTGCTGTGGATCTTCGACGCGACCGAGAGCCAGTCGCAGATCGAGGATCTGCGCGGTCAGGTGATGCGCTACCGCGACGCGCTCGAAGCGCTTTCCGGCGTTATCGAGGCGGCGCCGATGCCGGTCTGGCACCGCTCGCTCGACCAGCGTCTCAGCCTCGTTAACAGCGCCTATGTCCGCGCGGTCGACGCGCAATCGGCCGAGCAGGTGATCGAGCAGGGCATCGAGCTGGTCGAGGCGGTGGACGGCGTGTCTCCGGGCGCTTCCGCGCTGCGCGCCGCTGAGGCCAAGACGCCGACTTCCCGCATGCTGCCGGTGACCATCGACGGCGAGCGACGGCTGATGCGCATCGTCGACGTGCCTTTGGGCGCGGTCGGCGTCGCTGGCTATGCGATCGACATGCAGGAGCTGGAGGAAGTGCGCGGGGAACTGCGCCACCTCATTCAGGCCAATCGCGACATGCTCGACCGGCTCTCGGCTGGCGTCGTGCAGTTCAACGCCGGCATGTTGCTGCAATTCTATAACCAGCCATTCCTCAGCATGTTCGGCCTCACGCCCGAGATGACCGCGATCGACACGCATTTCGACCGCGTGCTCGACGCCATGCGCGACGCCGGCCTGGTCCCTGAAACCGCTGATTTCCGCGCCTGGCGTGCCGAGCGGCGGCAGTGGTTCCAATCGCCCAACGCGCAGGAGGAGCATTGGAGGTTGCGTGATGGGGTGCACATGCGTGTGTACGCGCAGCCGCTGCCGGATGGCGGATTGCTGCTTATCTTCGAGGATCGGACGGAGCATGTGCAGCTCTCCAGCGCGCGCGATACGCTGCTGCGCGTGCGCACGGCGACGCTCGACAATCTGTTCGAGGCGATCGCCGTGTTCGCCGCCGATGGGCGCCTGCATCTGTGGAACAGCCGCTTCCGCCAGATCTGGGCAGTGCAGGAAACCACGCTCGCCACGCACCCGCGCGTCGACGAGCTGATGGCGGCGCTGGCCGACCGGCTCGCCCGGCCGCAGCAATCGAGCCTGGTCCACCAGCTCATCCGCGCGGCTACCGTCGAGCGCCGGCAGCGGGGCGGGCGCATCGCCTTTGCCGACGGGCGCTATTTCGAGTTCGCCGCGATCCCGCTGCCGGATGGCAACGCGCTGTTCGTGATGCTCGACATATCCGACAGCCGCCGCATCGAGCAGGCCCTGCGCGACCGCAACGAGGCGCTGGAGGATGCCGACCGCGTGAAGACCGCGTTCGTCTCCAACATGAGCTACGAGCTGCGCACGCCGCTCACCTCCATCGTCGGCTTCGCCGAGATGATGCAATCCGGCTATGCGGGCGAGCTTTCCGAGCAGGCGCGCGAATATGTCGACGCGATCATCGCCAGCACCACGCGCCTCGCGCGGCTCATCGACAATGTGCTCGACCTGACGCAGGGCGCGGCGGGCGGCCTGCCGATCGAGTGGCCGCCAAATATGAGGAGCGGGCGAAGACGCAGGGCATTACCCTCGCGCTGACACTGCGGCCCAGCCTCGGCGCGGTGAAGGGCGATGAGCGGCGGCTGCGCCAGGCGCTGGAGCATGTGGTGGACAATGCCGTGCGCTTCGTGCCCACCGGCGGGCGCGTGCTGATCCATGGCGAGGGCACCCACAAGACGGTGCGCATCGTCGTCTCCGATGATGGCCCGGGGATCGACAGCAAGATGCAGGTGCGCCTGTTCGACAGCTTCGCGCGCTTTGGCCGCAACAATGAAGGGCAGGCTTCCGGCCTCGGCCTGCCGCTGGTCCGCCAGTTCATCGAGGCGCATGGCGGCACAGTGCGCCTCGTCTCCGAGCCGGGGCAGGGCACGATCGTCACGCTCGATCTGCCGCGCGGAGACTGAGCATGGAGAACGCCACGCTCAAGCTTGCCGATGCGCAGGCCACGGAAGCCGCGGGGCGACGGATCGGCGAACGGCTGCGGCCGGGCGACGTGGTGACGCTCGAAGGCGGGCTTGGCGCGGGCAAGACGACGCTGGCGCGCGGCATGTTGCGCGGACTGGGCTTCCCCGGCGAGGCGCCGAGCCCGACCTTTGCCATCCTGCAGGGCTATGACCCACCCGAGACGCGCCTGCCGATCGCCCATGTCGATCTCTACCGCATCGAGGAGCCCGGCGAGATTGACGAGCTGGGCCTCGACGACTGGCTGGAGGGCGGCGCGCTGGTGGTCGAATGGCCGGACCGGCTCGGCGGACGCTTTGGGCAGCTCGCCCTTGCGATCCGCATCGATATCGCGCCGGATGGCAGCCGTCTCTTGACAGCGCGCCTCCCCAAGTCTTGGGAAAAACGATGGCTCTGACGATGACTCCGCCCGCTGCGGCACCCGCTTTCCTCGATACCGCGGGCTGGCCCGGCGCGCACATCCTGCCGCTGGCCGGTGATGCGTCTTTCCGGCGCTATTTCCGCATCGTGGACGGCGCGCGCGAGGCGGTGCTGATGGACGCGCCCCCGCCGCATGAAGACCCGCGCCCGTTCATCGCGGTGGGCGAGTGGCTGTGCTGCCATGGCTTTGCCGCGCCGGAAATCCTCGCGCGGAACC
>JAFKLU010000043.1 GCA_017304105.1 Sphingomonadales bacterium | reverse complement strand
GGCGGGCATTACCGCGCCGACGCTCGGCTGGTCGACTGACGTGCGCCGCGCCTTTCTGGGCGTCGATGGCAAATTGGGGGCCGGCGTCGGCTACCGCTTCGAGGTCGATTTCGCGAGCGGCTCGCCGATCTTCACCGATCTCTGGATGACCTATGAGACGGGCGACGTGCTGATCACGCTCGGCCATGATCGCATGACGACGCTGGAGGACCTCACCAGCGATCTCGATACATCGCTGCTGGAGCGGGCGGCCTTCGTCAACGCCTTCGGTTTCGAGCGGCGGCTGGGCTTGTCGGCGGCCTATTCCAGGGGCGACATCCTGCTGAGCGCGGGCATCTATACCGACGATCTCCAGACCCTGGGATCGGGCATTGCCGACAATAGTTTTTCGCTCGATACGCGCGGCGTCTATTCGCCCAGGCTCGGCGATACGCAGCTCCACCTCGGCGCCTCGCTCCATCATCGCGAGCTCAACGACCTGACCAACGTCGTGCGCTATCGCGTGCGGCCGGGGACGCGGACCACGGAAATGCGCTTCGTCGATACCGGCATGTTCAGCGGCACGGCCGAGACCGGCTATGGTCTGGAATTCGCGGCGCAGCATGGGCCGGTTCACGTCGCGGCGGAAGGCTTCTGGCAGCGCGTGGACCGTCCGAACAATGTCGATCCCACCTTCTTCGGTGGCTATGGCGAGATCGGCTATGTCTTCGCGGGTGGCGGCATCCGGCCGCTGACGGACGGCGCCTTCGGCAAGATCACCAGCCCGCGCGGTATCGACAAGGGCGGGCTCGGCACCTGGCAGATCAATCTGCGCTACGACTGGCTCGATCTCAACGATCGCGGGATCAGGGGCGGCACGCAGAGCACGCTCGGCACGTCGCTGGTCTGGGTGCCCATGGGCCATGTGAAGTTCATGGCCGATTTCCTGCACATCATGGTCAGGGACACGCCGGTCCTGGCGGGATCGGACGACAATTACAATGTCGATGTGTTCGGCCTGCGGGCGCAGTACGACTTCTGATCAGGCGGCGTCGGCGTCCAGCGAATAGCCGGCGGAGCGGACGGTGCGGATGATGTCCGGCCGGCCGCCCGCATTGATCGCCTTGCGCAACCGGCGGATATGGACGTCGACCGTGCGCAGCTCGATCTCGCTGTCCTGCCCCCACACGCTGTCGAGCAGCCGCTCGCGCGAGAAGACCCAGCCGGGATGCTCCAGCAGATGGCGCAGAAGGCGGAACTCGGTGGGGCCGAGCGGGACCAGTTCGCCGGAACGGCGCACCTTATGCGCGACGGTGTCCATCTCAAGGTCCGAGAAGCTCAGCACCTCTCCGGCCAGGGCCGGGCGCACGCGGCGTAGCACCGCATTGACGCGGGCGATGAGCTCACGCGGGCTGAACGGCTTGGTCACATAGTCGTCCGCGCCCGTCTCCAGGCCCCGCACGCGATCCTCTTCCTCGCCGCGTGCGGTCAGCATGATGATCGGCACGTTCGCCGTCTCGGGCATGCGGCGCAGGCGGCGGCAGACCTCGATGCCGGACAGATTCTCTACCATCCAGTCGAGCAGCACGATGTCGGGCGTGCGCTCCTGCGCGAGGATCAGGGCTTCCTCGCCGTCCGGTGTCTGGACGACATCGAAATCCTCGCGCTGGAAATGCCAGGTCAGCAATTCGGCGAGCGCGGCATCATCCTCGACAAGCAGCATCTTCGCGCGCGCCATGATCAATGCTCCATCGGATCGATGAGGGAGGATTTCTCGCGCTCCGGCGGCTTGGCCCCGGTCGCGACATAATGGACCATCTCGGCGATGTTGGTGGCGTGATCGCCGATCCGCTCCAGATTCTTGGCGATGAAGAGCACATGGGCGCTCTCCGAGATCATCTTCTGATTTTCCATCATGAAGGTGACCATGGTGCGGAAGATCGAGTTGTAGAAATCGTCCACCGCCCGGTCGCGCTCGATGACCATGAGGGCGAGCTTGGCGTCGCGCGCGGCGAAAGCATCGAGCGCGGACTTGACCATCTCGCGCGCGATCGTCGCCATGGAGGGCAGCAGCGAGAGCGGCTCCATCCGGCTGGAGGCGGTGACCGTCTCCACCCGCTTGGCGATGTTCTTGGCATAGTCGGCCATGCGCTCGACGATGCCGGAGATCTTCATGACCGCCACGATCTCGCGCAGGTCGTCGGCCATCGGCGCGCGCAGGGCGATGGTCTGGACCGCCAGCCGCTCGATATGCGCGTCAAGCTCGTCGATGCGCGCGTCGCCCGCCACGACCTGCTTGGCGAGATCGAGATCGCGCGTGGTGAGCGCCTTGATCGCATTGTCGATGGCATCTTCGGTGAGCCAGCCCATCTCGGCGATCAGCGCGCGCAGGG
>JAFKLU010000042.1 GCA_017304105.1 Sphingomonadales bacterium | reverse complement strand
TGTAGCCGTCCGTGTCGCGATACAGGCCCGCGGCGTTCGGCTGGGCCGCGCTCGCTCGTCCACCGCTGCCGGCGCCCTCGACGGGCGGCGTTGGTGGCTCCTCGGCCGGGGCAGCGCTGGAGCCGGCGGGCTGCGACGCGGACGAAGGCTGGCCAGAGCCCTGCTGTGGCGGCGAGGCACCTGAGCCGGCATTCGCCGCCTGCTGTCCGGCCGGGGCGGGCGCGGCGGTGTGGGTGCCGAACATCTTGTCCCAGTTCGCCGCACAGACGATGTCTGCATCAGCAGCTCCGCAGCATCGGCAAGCGACGTGCGCGTACCACTGGCGTTTTGACCAATCGGCGCCTATATGCGCGCGCAATCATGGCATTGAAAATTCCCGAAGCCCCCAAGGTGGGCATGGTCTCGCTCGGCTGCCCCAAGGCGCTGGTCGATTCAGAACGCATCCTGACCAAGCTGCGGAGCGATGGCTATGCGCTCTCGCCCGATTATGAGGGCGCGGACGTCGTGCTGGTCAACACCTGCGGCTTTCTGGACAGCGCCAAGGAAGAGAGCCTGGAAGCCATTGGCGAGGCAATCGCGGAAAATGGCCGCGTCATAGTGACCGGCTGCATGGGCAATGAGGCGGAACTGATCCGCGCCCGCTTCCCGCAGGTGCTCGCCGTCACCGGCGCGCATCAATATGAAGCGGTGGTCAATGCCGTGCACGAGGCGGCGCCGCCGGTCCCCAGTGCCTATGTGGATCTGGTGCCGGAGGGCGGACTCAAGCTGACCCCGCGCCACTATAGCTATCTGAAGATCTCGGAAGGCTGCAACCATAGCTGCGCCTTCTGCATCATCCCCTCGCTGCGCGGAAAGCTCGCCAGCCGCCGCATCGACGCGGTGCTGCGCGAGGCCGAGAAGCTGGTCACCGCGGGCACCAAGGAGCTGCTCGTCATCAGCCAGGACACCTCGGCCTATGGGGTCGACGTGCGGCATGAGGAGCGCGTGTGGAAAGGCGAGACGATCCGCACGCACATGACGGACCTGGCCCGCGCGCTGGGCGGCCTGCGCACGCCGCAGGGCGAGACGCCGTGGGTGCGCCTGCACTATGTCTATCCCTACCCCCATGTCGATCAGGTCATCCCGCTGATGGCCGAGGGGCTGGTGACGCCCTATCTCGACATTCCCTTCCAGCACGCCGCGCCCAATGTGCTGCGCGCCATGAAGCGCCCCGCCAATGAGGCCAAGGTGCTGGAGCGGCTCAAGCAGTGGCGGGCCATCTGCCCGGACATCACGATCCGCTCGTCCTTCGTGGTCGGCTTCCCCGGCGAAACGGAGGCGGACTTCCAGTATCTGCTCGACTGGCTGGACGAGGCCCAACTCGACCGCGTCGGCGCCTTCCGCTTCGAGCCGGTCGAGGGCGCGCAGGCCAATGCCCTGCCCGATCCGGTGCCCGAAGAGGTCAAGGAAGAGCGCTACCAGCGCATCATGCAGAAATGCGCCGAAATCAGCGCGGCGAAGCTCGCCGCGAAGATCGGCCGGACCATGCCCGTCATCATCGACGAGGTCGGCGAGCCGGACGAGGACGGCAGCGTGGGCGCCACCGCCCGCTCCATGGCCGATGCGCCGGAGATCGACGGCAACGTCTTCCTGCGCGATGTCGACCCGGCCCTCGTGCCCGGCGCCATCATCGAGGCGGTGATCGAGGATGCGGACGAGCACGACCTGTTCGGCGCGCCGGCCTGAGATAAAGCGGGTCAGCCTCCGGTGCTGAAGCTGCTCCGGTAGGCCGGCTTCACCGCCGCGAGCATTGCCGCGTCCACGGGCAGGTCGATCTCGTAAATGCCCTCCGCATAGGGCCCGGCCTCATAGGGCATGATGACGACCCGCACGGTGTCCAACGCCTTGCCGCCCTTGGAGACGGGCAGGATCGTCTGCCGGGTCAGGTCGACGCAGCTGACGAAATCGACGATCGTGCCCTTGTCCTCGCGGTTCACCGGCGCGCCGCGCCGCTTTTCCCGCTCGGCATCCAGCGCCTTGCAGAAGCGGTCCTTCGCCGCCGCGTTCAGCGCGCCAATGTCGATCAGCGCGCCGGTCGGCAGGCGCTTGTTCGCCGCCTTGTCCCAGAACAATGTGGTGACGATCGGCATACCATGCGCGCCTCCGGTATAGCTGTAGCCCTCGCTCTGCATGACGAGCAGCGCGGGAAGATCAGCGACCACGCCCCACTCTTCGGCATAGCTGTAGCCCGGCATGTCATAGCCGTTCTGCTTCGCGCTGGCTTCCTCCTCCCGCGCACCGGCCTTCATCTTTGCCTGCAGCGCCGCGCCATTGGCGCGCAGCGAGGCGTCGAGCGCGGGAATGGCCGCCGCCGCGCCCGGCCAGGCATAGCGGAACTCG
>JAFKLU010000041.1 GCA_017304105.1 Sphingomonadales bacterium | reverse complement strand
GCTCGTGATCGACGAGGCTTGCCACCAATGCGCAAAGGGGGCCGTCAAACCCTCGTTCTCAATCCGGCTTGCGCTGGCGTCCCTCTATGCTCTGGGAGACGGTGACAAATCGATGTTCGAAGATTTCTGGAAGGAGATGCAGCGCGAGGAATATCCCCACGCCAGCCCTACCCATGTGGTCTATCGACGCGTTACCTACACCCGCACGCATTACAACCGGATCGCGCGGAGTGTCGGCGTTGAGCTGACCCCCGACTTCTTGGCGCGGATGGATAGGGCGAAGGGAAAACACGAGCGGGCGCCGTCCGAGAAGATTTAGCGAGTGGGGACCAACAAAACGCCCCAGCCTTTTGAGCCGGGGCGATCATGTCCGTGCGACCTAATTGGCGCTGGCGCCGGCCGCTCAGCAGTAAGGAAGAGCCGCCTCGCGCTGGGCCAGCAGCTTGAGCTTCCGCTGCACCTCCCGATCTATATCGGGCCAGCTACGGTCCCAGCTGAGCACCTGATGGCGCTGGGCGGCGATAGTTTCGTTGATCGGCCCTTTCGACTGGTCGACGCCATAGAGGGGGAGCGTCGCCAGCGTGTCCGTGCCATTGTCGGAGTCAAACTGAAGCTCGTCCTCGACGTTGCCACCGCCAGGGTCGCTGATCGGGCACCCGGCGCCGAGAGTTTGGCGATACTGCTCAGCCCGGGGGGAGAACGTGAAGTCATCCTCCGCGTCTGTGGCGTCCTCCAGATCCGGATCCCCGTCCATCACGTCCAAAATGGCTATCAGAGACTCAACCAGCGCTTCTATGGCTTCTCTGCTGCTCGGGGGCGGAAACGCGCGGGATGCGCTCAGCGAGCCTCCTGCGGGCAAATTCGGGGTGTATTTGTGGCGCATGACATAAGGCGCCGAAACATCTACGTGTTTCATAGCTTCAATCCCTCTCGCGTAGGGTTTGCGGTTAGAGCCGTAGGGAAGCTGGAACTTTCCTGCGGCTCGCTACTGTGTTATCACGCCTGCTATGGGCGATCAAGATACCGTGTTAACAAAGAAGCGAAAAGGACCCGCGCCGACCGGCAAGGGTACGCTCGTGGGCGTCCGCCTTCAGCCCGACCAACTCGCCGCGCTCGATGCCTGGATCGCAAAGCAGCCGGAGCCGATGACGCGGCCAGAGGCGGTGCGGCGGGTGCTGGCGAAGGGGATGCGAGACTGAGGGTGCGAGGACCGGCGTATGGAATGCATCTGGTGTGGGGGCAGGGTCAAGAAGGGGCGAGGAGAGCACCTTTGGTCCCAGAAGCTACATAGCGAAATAGTCCAGCACCTTCCCGATGAAGCAGATATCCGGTCCTACCAAGCGCTTGAGCGCGGCCCTCGCCCATCTCTGGAAAAACTAAAGGTTCGACAGGGCCATCCGTACAAGATTGCAATCAACCGTGTCTGCCCGAACTGCAACAACGGTTGGATGAATCAGCTCGACGAACGGGTTCGGCCAACCGTCATCGAATTGATCCACGGGCGAAGAGTGACGTTGCCCAATGACGAGGCGCGAGCCCTCGCCAGCTGGATCACAATGAAGATGATGGTGCGCGATCAGTACGATCCGGACACAGCGATCCTGTCGACTGCCGAACTGCGCGATTTTTACATTACGCGCGAGCCGCCAAGCAATATTTGGATATGGGCTGGCTTTTGCGAGTCACCGCTGACGGCAAATATGTGCCACAGAGTTCCTGCGACAGCGAGGAGCCAAAGCGGAGAAAGCATCAAGTTCGGCGCTGCCACGACTTGGGGGTTGGGACGGCTGATTATCTTCGCAGACTTCTTTCCGGTAGCAATGCCACCACCGCCGGAAAAGACCGTCAAGCTTTGGCCTTTGGTTGAGCAAGACGTTGTGCTGAACGTGCCTATAATGGATCCTGTTGAGGTGGACCGATTAGCTAGGCGCTACAACCCAGGAGGGCCCAGCGCTGTCCTACACGAATTCACGTTTGCCCCTGACTTGAAGTCCCGCAGGCCTGGCACCACCGTCAAAGGCTCTCGTTGATACGTTCACCGCTACGACAAGCTCGCCGCCAACTTCCTTGTCATGGTCCCGTTCGCCTCAATGCGGCTGTGGCTAGGCGCTCATGAGTCCACCGCCTAATCCTCAGGCTTCCATTTTGGAAGGCGCGACAGTTTTCTTAAGTCGCCCTCTCGCCCCTTATCTGACCATATCGCAGCCGCCGCCCACGCGATCCAGGCCGTCAGGCCGGCTGTTCCCCGTCAGCACCAATGGCACAGATTTGAGGTTGTGATTTAAGGAGGGTTGGGGCTTCGTCGTAGTGACGAAGGAACGAAGATGAAGCCCCAACCCTCCTCCTTTAAAAAATCGCCTATGAAGGCCCCTGCTGAGCGGGT
>JAFKLU010000040.1 GCA_017304105.1 Sphingomonadales bacterium | reverse complement strand
GCGCAACGTCTGCTGTTCCACCGAGGTGGAGCTGGGCCGCGAGAGCGCCGCCGGCGGCAGCGCGCGCGCGCTCATCGTCAATGCCGGCAACAGCAACGCGTTCACCGGCTTTCGCGGCCGCGAGGCGGTGGACCAGATCCGCGAACAGGTCGCCGGCCATCTCGGCTGCGCACCCTCGGAGATCTTCGTCAGCTCCACCGGCGTGATCGGCGTGCCGCTGCCCAAGGACAAGGCGCGCGAGGGCGTGAACGCCGCGCTCTCAGCCGCGCCGTGCAGCTGGGAGCAGGCCGCCGAGACGATCGGCACGACGGACACCTTCACCAAGGGCGCAGCGGCCAGCGCGATGATCGGCGACACCAAGGTGCAGCTCGCCGCCATCATCAAGGGCTCGGGCATGATCGCGCCCGACATGGCGACCATGCTCGGCTACATCTTCACGGACGCGGCCATCGAGCCGGCATTGCTCCAGCAGATGCTGAGCGCCGCCAACCAGCGCACCTTCTCCTGCATCACGGTCGATAGCGACACCTCCACGAGCGACACTGTCCTCGCCTTCGCCACCGGCAAGGCAGGCAACGCGCCGCTCACCTCCATGGACTCGCGGGGCGCGGACGCTTTCCAGGCCGCGCTGGAGCAGGTCTGCCGCGATCTGGCGCATCTGGTCGTGCGCGATGGCGAGGGCGCGCAGAAGTTCATCGAGATCGAGGTGACCGGCGCGGTGAGCGACGAGAGCGCGCGGCGCGTCGGCATGTCGATCGCCAACTCGCCGCTGGTGAAGACCGCCATTGCGGGCGAGGACGCCAATTGGGGCCGCGTCGTCATGGCGGTGGGCAAGGCCGGCGAGCCGGCGGACCGCGACAAGCTCGCCATCCGCTTCGCCGACAAGTGGGTGGCGCAGGCCGGCCTCGCGGTGGACAGCTATGACGAGGCGCCCGTCGCCGCGCATCTCAAGGGGCAGGATATCCGCATCGGCGTCGATCTCGGCCTCGGCCATGGCCGCGCCACCGTGTGGACCTGCGACCTGACGCACGGCTACATCTCCATCAACGCCGACTATCGCAGCTGATGGACGCCCTCACCCGGTCCGTGGCCGATCTCATGCGGCAGGTGGCGGCGCAGGTCATCATGCCCCGCTACCGCAATCTCGCCGCACATGAGGTGGAGGAGAAGTCGGTCGGCGAGCAGGTCACCATCGCGGACAAGGAAAGCGAGCTGCGGCTGAACGAGGGCCTGGCGAAGATCCTGCCGGAAGCGGGGCTGGTCGGCGAGGAAGCCTGCGCTGCCGACCCCGCGCTCATCCACAAGCTCGGATCAGGCCTGAACTGGCTGATCGATCCCATTGATGGAACGAGCAATTTCGCCGCGGGCAAGTCGCCCTTCGGCGTCATGGTCGCGCTGGTTGACGGCGGCGAGACGCAGGCCGGCTGGATGCTCGATCCCGTCACCGGGCGCCTGTGCCACGCCGCGCGCGGCAAGGGCGCCACGATTGATGGCGCGCGCGTCCACGCGCGCGAGAGCGGCGCGCCGCTGCCCATCGCCGGGATTTCCCTGCTGTTCGTGGACCCCGCCCAGCGGCAGGAACTGATCGAGCGGGCGCAGGGCCGTCTGGAGATGGTCGACATTCCCCGCTGCGCCGCCGAGCAATATCCCCGCATCGTGCTGGGACAGAATGACTGCGCGCTGTTCGAGCGCACGCTTGCGTGGGATCACGCGCCCGGCGTGCTGTTCGTCAACGAGGCGGGCGGCCGGGTCGCGCGGCCCGATGGCAGCGCCTATCGGCCGGACCAGCATCTCAAGGGAATGCTCGCGGCGGCCTCTCCCGCCCTTTGGGACAAGGCCGCGGCGATCCTCTACGGGTAACAGCGCCGCCTCACCGGGAACAGGCGCCGAACCCCTCCCCCAAGGGAGGAGGGGCACAGGGGTCGCTTAGAGCGCGCCTTCCAGCCAGCCCTTGAGCGCGCTCTTGGGCGCCGCGCCGACCTTGGTGGCCGCCGGCTCGCCGTTCTTGAAGAGGATCATCGTCGGGATCGAGCGCACGCCATAGCGGCCCGGCGCATCGGGATGCTCGTCGATGTTGATCTTCGCGATCGTCACCTGGTCGGCCAGCTCCTCGCTGATTTCCTCAAGAGCCGGGCCGATCATCTTGCAGGGGCCGCACCACTCCGCCCAGAAGTCGACGAGCACGGGCTTGTCTGCCGCGATCACATCGTCGTGGAAGCTCGCGTCGGAAATCGCCTTGGTGGCCATGATCTGAAAACTCCTTCGTATCGTTGGTCTGCAATCTAGTCGGCCCGTGCCCCGCCCTAGATGGCAGCGAGCGCGGCGGCATAGGCAGCCATCTGGCGCACATGCGCGAGCGGCGGCGTCTCAGCCTCGCCCGGCACGCGCCGCCCGGTCTTGAAGTCTACAATATGGACGGCCTCTGCCGTGACCAGCAGCCGGTCGACCGTCCCGGCGATCACCTGCCCCTCGACAACCGCGGCAATCGGCGCCTCGGCGAGCGCATCCGGGCCGAACAGCGCCGCGTGGGCCGGATCGTCCAGCACCGCCATCACATGAGCGATGAGGTCGCGCCGCGCCTGCGCATCGGCAAGGCCGCCCGCCCCCGCCAGCCAGCGGTCGGCGGCTGCCGCGCGCTCGGCGGGGGGCAGATCGGGCAGCCGCTCGAACAGCGCGTGGAGCAGCCGGCCGCGCTCGGCAGCCGCGCGCATCGTCGCGTCGGGCGGCGGGTTCGGCACATCGTCCTCCACAGCGGCGGACGGTGCGAGCGGGCGCGGCGGGCGCGCCTCGGCCGAGGCGGGTTCGCGCAGCCACTCCGGCAGCTCGGCCGCCACGGCGACGGCCGCCTCGCGCGGTGGCGGGGGCGGTGCGGACTCCAGACCGGTCGGACCCAGCCACTGGCGCGCCTCGCCCCAGTCGTCGAGCACGAGCGCGTCCGCGCCCAGCCGCCGCATCCCCCGATCGACCGCCTGATACCAGCTCTGCGGCGGCGGCACGCCCTTGGCGCGCGGGCCGAGCGCGCCGGTCACGATCAGATGCTCCTCCGCGCGGGTGAGCGCTACATAGAGCAGCCGCCAATGCTCCTGCATGTCCAGTTCGGCCGCCTTGTCCATGGCCGCCTCGATCTTCTCCGCCGCCTCGCCTTTGCCGGGCCGCAGCAGGGGGAGCTGCGCCGCGCCCACCGGCAGGCTCACCGCCTCGGCGCGCGGCTTCATCGTCGGGTCGGAGGTCGCATCGGCAAGGATGACGATCGGCGCTTCCAGCCCCTTGGCGCCATGCACGGTCATCACGCGGACGAGATCGCCGCCCTCGCCCAGCTCGCGCTTGATGTCCGCATCGCCCCGGTCGAACCAGTCGATGAAGCGCTGCAAGGAGGGATGATCGTCCGCCTCGAAGCCGAGCGCGGCATTGAC
Organism: Sphingomonadales bacterium; assembly: GCA_017304105.1. GTDB lineage: Bacteria > Pseudomonadota > Alphaproteobacteria > Sphingomonadales > Sphingomonadaceae > Sphingobium. The sequence continues at coordinate 265 of JAFKLU010000040.1, read as the reverse complement.
CAGCTCGTCGATCGCGTCGCGCGCCTCCTCGCCCAGCCGGGCGATCAGCTTGCGGCGCCCGTCCATCGGGCCGGAGAGGATCGCTTCAAGGTAGCGATAAGGCGTGGTGAAGTCAGCCGATGCGAGCAGAGCGCGCAGCGGCGTCTGAAGCTCGGGCGGCAGCGTCTCGCGCAGATGCGACCAGAGCGAGCGCCCCGCGGGGCGGATCGCGCGGCTCAGCAACTCGTCCTGGCTCCAGCCGATCAGCGGCGAGACCAGCAGATTG
>JAFKLU010000039.1 GCA_017304105.1 Sphingomonadales bacterium | reverse complement strand
CCTCGACGCGCTCTATCGCGGCGACACGGCGACGCTCGCCGAGACGCTCTTCGCCGAGGCGCCGCGCTCGGGGCTCCGCCTGGGCGCGGGCGCCATGCCCATCGCCGCCGAACTGATCAGCCTCCACCCCGCCGGACCCGATCTCATGGTGAGCGTATGAGCGACACGCCTCTTCCCACCGCCGCCGAACGGCTGCTCGCGCTGCTGCCGGATATCTTCCGCATCCGCGACCATCAGCAGGCCGAGCGGATTGCCGCCGCGCAGGGCTTCGATCCGCCCGATGCGCTGGCCGACACCGCCGAGGGGCCGCTCGTCACGCTGCTCGCCGCGCTCGGCCAGCAATTCGATCTGCTCGAAGCGGAAGTCGACTGGCTCTATGACGACCAGTTCATCGAGACCTGCGCGGACTGGGTCGTGCCCTATATCGGCGCGCTGGTCGGCGCGCGCATCCTCGACGTGGGCGACGCGGAATCGGCGCGGCAGCAGGTCGCCGACCGCACCCGCAACATCATGGTCGCGCCGGCCGAGGCCATCGAATATGCCGCCCATGTCGTCCAGACCCACAATCTCAATTTCCCGCGCCAAGACCGGACGATGACGACGGCGATCAATGGATCGGCCGGCCGCCTGCTTGGCCTGCCCTCGACCATCGGCCAGCATGTCGCGGAGTTGCGCGATATGCGCGACGGCGGCCGCTTCGCCCCGCAGAATGTCGGCGCGCGCGTCTGGACACGCCACAGCGTTCCCCATGCCGAGGTCGTGCCGAGCGCGGTCGTGGGCGGACAGGCGGGGCGCTACCGGTTCGATCCGCTCGGGCGCGACATCGCGCTCTGGTCCGCGCCGCGCGATCTTTCCGACGAGGAACGCCTGCGCTCACGGCTGCTGCCGGACCAGATTCCCGGCCCCATCCCGCTGATAGCCGCAGTCGACTATCCGGAGGATTATTACGGGCCGGGCGACTCTGTGCTCATCTCCATCGCCGGCGTCGACCAGCCGCTCGACCAGATCTGCTTTTGCGACCTGGGGGATGATGGCGGCCCCGACCAGTGGAACGCCCACGGCCTGGCCGATGAGCTGGGCCGCATCCGCATCGATCCCGTGCGGGGGCGCTTCCTGCTGCCGGGAGGCGGCGCGGGCGTCAATCCGGCGACGATCCGCGTCCGCTATCATTTCGGCACCGCACTGCATTTCGGCCGCGAGCCCTGCCTTGGCGGCGCGCAGCGCGAGACGGCGGATGCGGCATCGGAAGCGAGAATGCGTGCGGCATTCGGCGCGCGCGACCGCCGGCCCATCGTGCCGATCGACTTCTCGGCGCCCGCCGTCATTGCCGGGGATGCTGACCCGGCGCAGGTTTCCGGCTTGCTCCAGCAGGCGCTGGACGCATTCGACCAGCAGCCGGCCGTCCAGCTCGATTTCGGCGGAACCGTCACGCTGCCCGCCTCGACCGATCTGCCGGCCGGCGACAATCTGGAGCTGCGCGGCGGTCCCGGCGTCTGGCCGACCCTTGTCATGCCCCAGCCCTGGCGGATCGCGCAGGGCGGCGGCTCCATCCTGACCCTGCGCGGCCTGCGCCTCTCCGGCGATGCCATTCACGTCCTCGCCGACGGGCTGCGCCAGCTCACGCTCATCGATTGCACCGTCGTTCCCGGCAGCGGGGCCATTCGCATCGAGGAGCCGGGCTGCAAGCTGCTGGCGCTGCGCTGCATCCTCGGCGTCATCCGCGTCGCCCCCTCGGTCGAGATCGACCTCGTCGACTGCCTGATCGACAGCGGCGCTGCGGACGTGCCCGCCATTGCCGCGCATGACGAGACGGCGGGCGGCATTCTCTGGACCGAGCGCTGCACCATCATCGGCGATGCCCGCCTCCTCGCCTTTAACGAGGTGGACGACACGATCTTCGCAGCGCGGCCGGATCGCACGCTCGCGAGCCCGCCCGTCTCGGCACGGCGCCTCCAGGCCGGCTGCGCGCGCTACAGCGCCATCCCGCGCGGCTCGATCGTGCCGCGCCGCTACCGCTGCTTTCCCGGCGAGGACGACAGCAGCTCGCCGGCGCCGGTGTTCGACAGCCTGGCCTATGGCGAGGCGGGCTACGCCGCGCTTGTGCCCGCCAATCCGGACGGCTTGCTGCTGGGCGCGGAAAATGGCGGCGAAATGGGGATCGGCAACACGACCAGTTACCACCGCCGCAAGCGGCTACTCGACCGCGACCTCATCGAATGGGTTCCATTCGGCATGGCCGCAGCAACAGAACTGATGAGCTAGGGAGAGAAAGATGCGTGGCGATTTCACCCGCGACACGCGCGAACGGGCAGAGCGGACGGCGACGCGCGCCGTGCTGCTCCAGCAAGGGCGCCCGCTGCTCGATGCCGATTTCAACGAACAGGCCGGCCTCGTCGCCGCCCGCAGCGAGGCGATCGTGCGCCATGTTGTGGGCCTGCGCGGCGTTCCGCGTGACGATGCCGGCTTCGCCATCACGGCGACGGGGGGCAGCCTGACCATCGGCGCGGGGTCGCTCTACGCCGAGGGCCTGCCGCTCCATAATCCGGCCCCGATCGCCTATGACGCGCAATTTCCGGCGGGAATTCTCCCGGCGCTCGACACCGCAATCCCGGATAATCAGGAAGCGCTCGTCTATCTCGAAGCCGTGCTGCGGCCGGCGCTCGATCAGGGCCTGTCCGATCCCGCGCTCGACGGCGTGGAGACAGCCGTGCGGGAAATCGCGGGATGGGCCGTTCGGGTCATGCCGCTCGCCAGCCTGGGCGTCTCCCGCGCCGCCCTGATCGAGGGCCTGGACCGCAATCAGGACGTCATGCCCAATCTGGGCACGACCGGCGGCCTCGATGCCGGCGTCAACACCCAGGACCCCGATCCCGGCCCCTGCGAGATCGCCGCCGG
>JAFKLU010000038.1 GCA_017304105.1 Sphingomonadales bacterium | reverse complement strand
CCGATGGTGACGGCGCCATGGCCGGAGAATTCGATGACGCAATTGCCCTCGCACAGCCGGTCCTGCGGGCAGATGCGGCCGCAGATCTCGGGCATGGTGGAGGTCATGTTGCTCAGCTCATAGGCTTCGCGCAGGCGGCCCTCGGCCGTGAGGCGCAGCCAGTCCGGGATGTGGTTGTGCAGCGGGCAGTGCACCGAGCAATAGGGCACGCCGCATTGCGAGCAGCGCGCCGCCTGATCCTCGGCCCCTTCAGGCGCGAAGCCATGCGAGATTTCCGAAAAGTCCTTCGCGCGCTCGCCGACCGCCCGCTTGTCCGGATAGGACTGCGGTCGCACGACAAATTTCAGCATCGGATTATCGGCCATGAGGGCTCCCTTTTCAGCAGGGCGCCCGAATAATCTGCGAAAACGGCAGAGTCACGCGGTTTTCGGCATTTAGGACAGTATTATTGACTTAATTGGCTGGAAAATGGACTGAGTTCATCGCGGCGGGGGTGCCCTTAGCGGCAATTTAGGTCCGGTTCGGCCTTATCTCATGAGCAGCCAGATCAGTGCGGCAGAACCGGCCACGATTCGGTACCAGGCGAAAGGCGCGAAACCGCGCCGGGAAACCCAGCCGACGAACAGCTTGATGACGACGATCGCGACGATGAACGAGACGACGAAGCCGATGCCGATGTCGCCCCAGTTGACCGATGCATCCATCAGCGCGTCGCGGTTCTTCACCATTTCCAGCGTCGTGGCGCCCATCATCGTCGGGATTGCCAGGAAGAAGGAGAATTCCGCTGCCGTCCGCCGGTCCACGCCGAGCGAGAGCGCGCCCATGATCGTCGCGCCCGAACGGCTGACGCCGGGGATCATGGCGAGGCACTGGACAAGTCCGATGCCAAGCGCGCGGCCGAATGGAATGCGATCCACGCCGCTATATCGAAAAGTGCCAAGCTTGCGCTCGATCATCAGGATGGCGACGCCGCCGACGATCAGCGCGACCGCCACGATCGTCGGGGAGCCGAGCATCGCCTCTATCTGGCTATGCAGGGCGAGGCCGAGCACGACGGACGGAAGAAAGGCGAGCAGCAGGTTGGCCACGAAGCGAAGCGCGCCTTGATCCAGGCCGAACAGGCCCATGGCGACGTTCCAGAAGGTCCGCCAATAGAGCATCACCACGGCAAGGATGGCGCCAAGCTGGATGACGACGTTGAAGGTCGCCCATTCCGCGGCATTATAGCCGAGCAGCTCGCTTGCGAGAATGAGATGGCCGGTCGAGGAGACTGGCAGGAATTCCGTCAGCCCTTCCACGATGCCAAGCAGGATGACGGTCAAGAGATGGCTGTCCATGGGGCGTCATCCTGAGGAGGGCAGGGGGAGGAGCTTGGCGGGCGGGGCGTTGCCGCCCGACGGGATCAGGCGCTGACGGTCGATCCGAAGCGGCCGTGCTTGCGATACTGCACCAGCCAGCCCGGCGCGAGCGCCGCCATCGGCACAGGGCGCACGCCGAAGCTCTCAATGCCCTTCGTGCCCGGCGAGACCACATTGTCGCGGAGCAGCATCTCATATTGATCGCGGGTGATCGGCGCGCCGGGCGCCCAGCCGGTCAGGGTGGCGAGCGCCTTGGCGAAGCCGTCCGGCAGGGGCAGGAAATGGCACTCGCGGCCGATCTGGCCGGCGATCCACTTGTTGATTTCGCCGAGCGTCAGCACGTCCGGGCCGCCGATCTCATATGTTTCGCCGCCGAACTTCTCGGGGTCCGCAATGGCGGCCCCGATGGCGCGGGCCACGTCCGCCACATGGATCGGCTGGAAGCGCGTGCCCCCGCGGATCAGCGGCACGAGATGGAAGGGCATGGAGGCGCCGGTCGCGATGAGCTGGGCAAAGCGATTGGTGAACTGGTCGTCCCGCCCGAAGATGATCGAGGGGCGGATGATCGTCGCGCCGGGGCAGGCGGCGCGGACGGCTGCCTCGCCTTCGCCCTTGGTCTTGCCATAGGCCGAGCTGCTCTCGCTATCGGCGCCGATCGCGGAGACATGGACGAGCGCGTCGAGCCCGGCGGCCGCCGCTGCCCGCGCGACATTCTGCGCGCCGATGACGTGGGCGCTGTGCATGTCGCCGCGCAGCAGCCCCACCAGATTGATTGCCGCGCCGGCGCCAGCCATCGCAGCGGCCACCTCGTCCGGCTTGGTGATGTCCGCCGCGACGAGCTGCGTCTGGCCCGTGGCGCCAAGCGAGCGGACCATGAAGGCCTGACGCGGCGCACGCTGGGCGATGCGCACGCGATAGCCGCGTGCGAGCAGCTCCTGTGCCACTTGCCGGCCAACGAAGCCGCCGCCGCCAAACACCACCACCGGCTTTTCCGTCACAGTCATCTTGCCTTCCTGTCCGTGCTGATCGCGCTTTCCGGTCCCTTGCAGGAGGTGCGCTGGCAAGACAAC
>JAFKLU010000037.1 GCA_017304105.1 Sphingomonadales bacterium | reverse complement strand
CGACACCGTGCCGGACGCGGACGAGCCGCCGGTCGGCATCGTCTTCTGGGCCTTCCGCATCATGGTCGGCCTCGGCTTCGCGATGGCGGGTCTTGGCCTGTGGAGCCTCGCGGCCCGCGCGTCCAAGCGGCTCTACGACTGGCCCTGGCTGCATCGCGCGGCCGTCGTCATGGGGCCTGCCGGCTTCGTCGCCGTGCTCGCCGGCTGGGTCACTACCGAGGTCGGGCGTCAGCCCTTCACCGTCTATGGACTGCTGCGCACCAGTCAGAGCGCCTCGCCGCTCGACGCGCCCGCCGTCGCAGGCTCGCTCATCGCTTTCGTCGTGACCTATTTCACGGTGTTTGGTGTCGGCATCTGGTATCTGCTGCGCCTGATGAAGAAGCCGCCCGAGACGCATGAGGCAGGGCTGGACGGCCGCCCGATCCGCACGGCCGGCATCACGCCCGCGCCCGCCGTCAGGGAAGGAGAGGGGCAATGATCGATCTCACCGTCATCTGGGCCGGGATCATCGGCTTCGCCATCGTCGCCTATGTGGTGATGGACGGCTTCGATCTCGGCATCGGCATCCTTTTCCCCGGCCTCAAGGTCGGCCAGGAGCGCGACACGGCGATGAACAGCATCGCGCCGGTCTGGGATGGGAACGAGACCTGGCTGGTGCTGGGCGGGGGCGGGCTGCTCGCCGCCTTTCCGCTCGCTTATGCGATCATCCTTCCGGCGCTCTACGCCCCGCTCATCGCCATGCTGCTCGGCCTTGTGCTGCGCGGTGTCGCCTTCGAATTTCGCTGGCGCGATCCGGGCCATCGCGCGGCCTGGGACGGGGCCTTCACGCTCGGCTCGCTGGTCGCGACCTTCGCGCAGGGGGTGACGCTCGGCGCGCTGCTTCAGGGCATCACCATCGAGGGCAGGGCCTATGCCGGGGGCTGGTGGGAATGGCTATCGCTGTTCTCGCTGCTGACCGGCTTCGGCCTCGTCATCGGCTATGCGCTGCTCGGCGCCTGCTGGCTGATCTGGAAGACCGAGGGCTCGCTGCAGGAATATGCCTATCGCCGCGCCTGGTGGCTGGGCATCACGCTGCTCATCGTCATCGGTGTGGTCAGTGTCGCGACGCTCTGGCTGGAGGCGCAATATCATACCCGCTGGCTGCGCTATCCCGGCATTATCGCCACCGCGCAGGTGCCGCTCGCGACGGCGATCGTCAGCGTGCTGTTCTTCCGCAGCCTCCAGCGTCGGCAGGAACTCGCGCCGTTCCTCTATGTGCTCGGGCTGTTCGGCCTGTGCATCGTGGGCCTCGGCGTCTCGATCTGGCCGGACGTGATCCCGGCGCGCCTCACCATCTGGGCGGCGGCGGCGCCCGAGCGCAGCCAGATGTTCATGCTGGTGGGCGCCCTCATTCTGGTGCCGATCATCCTTGCCTATACGGCCTGGGCCTATTGGGTGTTCCGCGGCAAGGTCGGGGCGGAAGGCTATCATTGATGGCGGGCGGGCTGCGCAAGGTCGGCTGGTTCATCGCCATCTATGGCGGGAGCGTGCTGGTGCTTGGCGCGGTCTCGTTCATCCTGCGTTTCTGGCTGCGCCAGTAAGCGGGACAAATCGATCAACATCCGCTAGTAAATGATCTTTTCACACTGTGTTGTTATCGGCATAGTCATTCGAGCAGGTGAGTCATCGGCCATCCGGCCCCAAGGAAGACGATGTGAGCGCAGCGTTCCGGTTTCCGCGATTCTTCATGACGAATGCGGGTCCGTGTCCCTATCTTCCGGGGCGAACGGAGCGCAAGGTCTTCACCGAGCTTGCCGGAGAGCATGCCTCGGAGCTGAATGACGCGCTCGGACGCATCGGTTTTCGCCGCAGCCAGAATGTCGCCTATCGCCCGAGCTGCGCCGATTGCACGGCCTGCGTCTCGGTGCGCATCGTGGCGGACGAGTTCAAGCTCAATGCCACGCAGCGCCGCCTTGTCCGCCGTAACAGCGATCTCGTCGTGCGCGCCTGCAAGCCCTGGTCGACCGACGAGCAGTTCTCGCTGCTCCAGCGCTATCTCTCCGCGCGCCATCCCCATGGCGGCATGACCGAGATGGACGAAATCGACTTTGCCGACATGGTCGAGCAGACGCCGGTCGAGACCTATGTGATCGAATATCGCGAGCCCGGCGGGCCGGATGGACGCCCCGGTGCGCTGGTCGGTGCCTGCCTCACCGACAAGCAGAATGACGGGCTTTCGATGATCTACAGCTTCTTCGATCCCGACAAGGTCGATCGGCATGGCCTTGGCAGCTACATCATCGTCGATCATGTGCTGCGGGCGCAGCGCTCCGGCCTCCCCTATGTCTATCTGGGCTACTGGGTCGAGGGATCGGACCGGATGAGCTACAAGATCCGCTATCAGCCGATCGAGAAGCTCGGCCGCGCCGGCTGGGAACGCTTCGATCCCCCCGAGTC
>JAFKLU010000036.1 GCA_017304105.1 Sphingomonadales bacterium | reverse complement strand
AGATCAACGATACGATCTTCTTCGGCCTCGGCGTGCCGCGGCAGTGGGGCGTGTCGTCCAAGTCGCCGTTCTACGAAGACTGGATGGGCAGCTACTTCTCGGACTACGACGTCGACAAGGCCAATGCGCTGCTCGACGAGATGGGTCTCACCAAGGGCGCCGACGGCATCCGCGTGCGGCCCGACGGACAGCCGCTGCGCGTGATCCTGCACGATGCGATCAACCACGTGCCGCTGTCGGAACTGATGGCCGAGTACTGGACCGCGGTGGGCGTGTCGACGCAGGTCAACACCGTCACCCGCGAAACCTTCGCCCAGGCCGTCGCGGCGGGCGAGGTGCAGGCCTCGGTGTGGTTCGCCGACGTCGTGTCCGAAAAGGACATGTACACGCGTCCCATCTGGTTCCGTCCGCCCTATGGTCTTGACACCAACCCGGTGGGTGGCGGCTTGGCCTGGCGCAAGTGGCAGCTCAGCAACGGCGCTGAGGGCGAGGAACCGCCGGCCGAGTACAAGGCCCAGCAGGACCTCGTGACCAAGTGGCAGGCTACGCCGCTCGGCTCGCAAGAGTACTACACGCTCGGCAAGGAAGTGGTCCATGCCTTCGATGCGCCAGGCTTCATTGTGAACCGCATCCTGCTGCCGATGCTCAACGAGGCGATCTTCGCGCTCGGCGAGGGCGTGGCGAACGTGCGCGACATCGACACGGCGGTCCGCCTCGGCCTCAATCATCCGATGGGGCCGCTGACCCTCGCCGATTTCGTCGGGCTCGATACATGCCTGGAAATCTGCAAGGTGCTCTATTCCACCACCGGCGACCCCAAGTTCCGCCCCGCGCCCCTGCTGGTCAAATATGTCGAGGCCGGCTGGCTGGGCCGCAAGACGGGCAAGGGCTTCTACGATTATTCCGGCGAGGACCCGGTCCCGACGCGGTGAGCCCGGTCCCTCCCCTCCGCTTCAGAGGGAGGGGAGCAGGCCGCTCACAAGTGCAGCAACAGTCCCGCCAGCGCAGCGCTCATCAGGTTGGCGAGGCTGCCGGCGATCAGCGCCTTGATGCCGAGCCGGGCGATCACCGGGCGCTGGTTGGGCGCGAGATTGCCGGTCACCGCCATCTGGATCGCGATCGACGAGAAGTTCGCGAAGCCGCATAAAGCGAAGGTGACGATCGCGACTGTCGCCGGCGACAGGCTCTCCTGCGCCGCGCCCAGCTCGATATAGGCGACGAACTCGTTCAGCACGACCTTGGTGCCGAAGAGGCCACCGGTCAGCTGCGCCTCGCTCCACGGAATGTTGAGCAGCAGCATCACCGGCGAGAAGATCTTGCCGAGCAGCATCTGGAAGCTGAGATCCGGATAGCCGAACCAGCCGCCCACGCCCGCCAGCAAGCCATTGGCGAGCGCGACGAGCGCCACGAAGGCGAGCAGCATGGCGCCCACCGCGACCGCGAGCTTGACGCCGGTCTGCGCACCCTGCGCGGCGGCCATGATGATGTTGGCCGGCTTCTCCTCGTCATGGCTGGCCTCGGGCATCGGCTCTCCCGGCGTGCCCTCGGGCAGCAGCGCGGCGGGTCCGCGGCCGCTGATGCGCACCTCGGAGAGATGGACATGGCTATCGCCCGCCGGTTCCAGCGGCAGCTCGCCCTGCGCCGGGGCGCGACCGTCCGGCATGATGATCTTGGCCATGAGGATGCCGCCGGGCGCCGCCATGAAGCTGGCGGCCAGCAGATAGTCGATCTTGATGCCCATCGAGGCATAAGCGGCGAGGATCGTGCCCGCCACGCCCGCCATGCCGCTCGTCATCACGGTGAAGAGCTGCGGTGGCGTCAATCCCGCCAGATAGGGCCGGATGACCAGCGGGCTCTCGCTCTGCCCCACGAAGATATTGGCCGCGGCGCACAGGCTCTCCACCTTGGAGACGCCCGTGACCTTCTCGATCGCGCCGCCCACCCAGCGCACGATGAACTGCATGACGCCGAGATAATAGAGGATCGAGACGAGGCTCGCGAAGAAGATGATGACCGGCAGCGCCGCGATGGCGAAGCTGGTGCCGCCCATTTCGGGCCTGGCGAGCGGCCCGAAGATGAAGTCAGTGCCGGCCTGCCCATATTGGAGCAGGTTGGAGACGCCCTGCGACATCCCCGCGATCACCGCCTTGCCGGCCGGAACGTAGAGCACGAGGACGGCGATGCCCGCCTGCAGCGCGAAGGCGGCGCCGACCACCCGCGGCCGGATGGCGCGGCGATCGCTCGACAGGAGAAACGCAATGGCGAGAATGGCGGCGATGCCGCCGAGACCGATCAGGATGGGCATTTAGGTGAGCGTATTCCCCTTGCATGGCCCCCGAGCGGACCGCGCGTGCGGGGGCACTTATACAAGGGTGGGGCCGCGCGGCAATTGGCAGCGGGACGAGGCGAACGAGCGGAAAGCCCCCACCCCCTTCCCT
>JAFKLU010000347.1 GCA_017304105.1 Sphingomonadales bacterium | reverse complement strand
CCAATATATGCCGCAGGACGACGGATCGGTGAAGATGCGCTCCTTCGCCTTCGTCACGGAGTGCGATGGCGAGCCGCCCTATCTGCTGCGCTTCACCGGCTGGTATGACGACCCTGCGGTGAAGGGGGGGGGCGGCAAGTGGTTGTTCCACCGCCGCACAGTGCGCCTGTGGGATGGCGAGGTGCTGAAGAACTTCCCCGGCAAGGGCGAATGGGTGCCGAGAAAGCGCCCGGACTCCCTGATCATCAAGCGCTGAGCAGACGCGCCGGCGGCGATCAGGCCGCCGCCGCGGTGCGCAGCGTCGGCTTGGCCTTCAGCATGTTGAGCAGCGGATTTTCGACGTAGCGGTGAATGAGTTCGCCAAGGACGATACAGACCAGGCTGATTGCGATGGCGATCGGCAGAGCCGGCAATCCACTGAGGCCGACCGGAATGGTGATGGACAGGGCGAAGATGATCGCCTGATGATTGAGGTAGAGTGCGTAGCTGCTGTTGCCGAGCTTGCCGATCTGCCGAACGGCCATGTTCGCGGCCGAGCGGCGCTCCCAGCTCACAACGCCGAGCACAAGCAGGACGCTCGCCGGTCCCCAATTCACGATCGCCGGCAAGCGGTCATATCCATAAGCGATGCCGGCACCGAACAGAACGACGGAAATCAGGACCAGCATCGGCCCGAAGCGCTCCGGCAAGCGATTGTTGACTGCTAGCCAGCCCACAGCCGCACCGGCGAGGAACTCGAGCAGCAGCGCATTGGTCATCTGCGCCAGCACCGCTCCCTGCGGACGCACGATAACGCCGGCCGCGATCGACCCGATGAAGAAGGCAGCAAGCAACAGCAGACCGCGATTGAGCCCCAGAATCATGGCGAGCCCGAAGCACAGATAGAAATAGACCTCGAAGGAAAGCGTCCATGCCGCGCCGATGATGTTCGGCGCCTCTCCGGGCCATAGAAGCAGGGCTCCAAGGACATCGCCGGCTCCGACCGGCAGCGGCTGGGGCGCGAGGAACCAGAAGGTCGCATAGCATAGCGCTGCGGACAGCCAGTAGATCGGATAGATGCGCCTCAGCCTCCGCATGATGAACCGACGCGCGCTGTAGTCATGGTCGGAATGCGCCGTCATGACCATGATGAAACCGCTGATGACGAAGAAGATATGGACGCCCGCCCGCCCGAAGCCGATGAAATAGTCCTCGCCAGGGAAGATGGCCGTAAAATCCCGCTTGAACAGGAACTCGTGCGCGTGAAAGAGCGTGACCATGGCCGCCGCGACGGCGCGTAGCAATTGCACCGAGTGGATCGTCGAGCGACGTAGTTCCATTTGTCTTGTCACCCCCAAGGGATTCGGGCCGTTATTCGGCTAGAGGCACGAATCAAACCGGTCGCGCCGTAGATCCTTTAGCTTCCACGGTCTTAAGAAGAGGTTCGGGCGCGAGCAAGCCTCGACGCCTCAGCCAGCGCACCGTCCGCCGAGCCCGGATAAATCGGACCTTATGAGATGCCACGAGAAGCGCGGATGTTCGATCGCGGGGGACATTCTCGCGCTTCGAACCGGGATATGATCCTCGACGGAAGCTTCGGCCCTTGGTATCGAGCGAGGCACGAGGCGCGAGAGAGGCGCCCCTCCCCATATCCGAATGAAAGGGACGAGTGTGACTTCGACCGCCATGAAGGCTGAGCAGAGCACGGCGAAGATCATCGACGGCAAAGCCGTCGCGCGGGCGATGCGCGACAAGCAGCGCGCGCGGGTCGAGGCGCTGATGGCGAAGGGCGTGACGCCCGGCCTCGCCGTGGTGCTGGTCGGCGACAATCCCGCGTCGGCTCTTTACGTGTCCAACAAGGTGAAGGCGTGCGAAGCCGTCGGCATCAAGTCGATCAGCCATCGCCATCCCGCGACGATCACCAACGAGGAACTGCTGGTGCTCATCGGCAAGCTCAATGCCGATCCCAATGTCCACGGCATCCTCGTCCAACTACCGCTGCCGCCGCATATCGACATGGCCAAGGTGCTGGAGACGATCGCGCCGGAGAAGGATGTCGATGGCTTCCATCTCTACAATGTCGGCGCGCTGGTGGTTGGCCGGCAGATCTTCCCGCCGTGCACGCCTTATGGCGTGATGAACCTGCTGGAGCATGAGAACATCCCCATTGAGGGGCGGAATGTGGTGGTCGTCGGCGCGTCCAACATCGTGGGCAAGCCGATGGCGCTCATGCTGATGGCGCGGGATGCGACCGTCGCCATCTGCCACGCCAAGACCCGCGATCTCGCCCAGTTCACCATCCTGGCCGATATATTGGTCGTCGCGGCGGGCGTGCCCAAGTTGATCCTGCCGCAGATGGTCAAGACCGGCGCGGTGGTGATCGATGTCGGCATCAATCGCCTGCCGAACGGCAAGGTCGTGGGCGACGTGGATTTCGAGGGCGTGTCGAAGAAGGCGAGCTATATCACGCCGGTGCCCGGCGGCGTCGGCCCGATGACGATCGCCATGCTGCTGGAGAATACCATCCAGTCTGCAGAGCGCACGGCAGAGGGGCACTGAGCCAGTGAAACCGAGGCGAGGCCCTCAAGGCCCCTCGGTTTCTCGGCTGCGCTTTGAGACAGAGGAAACCAGCGCCATTGAGGCGCTGGTTTCCTGCCGTCACGGGAAAACTAAGCCGCTCGCGCCTCGATGACGGAATAGACCGCATCGATCGGCGCGATCTTCGTGATCTTGAGGCCGGCCTGCTCCAGCAGCGCGTGATACTCCGCCTCGGTGCGTTCCTTGCCGCCCACCGTCAGCATGGTAAGATCGCCACGGATCACTTCCTCGTCGGCCTCGCTCACCGTTTCGGGCACAATGCGTTCGATGATCAGGATCCGCCCGTCCTCGACAGCCTTGCGGCAGTTATTCAGGATGATGAGCGATTTCGCATCGCTCCAGTCGTGCAGGATGAACTTCAGCATCAGGCAGTCCACGCCCGGCGGCACGCCCTCGAAGAAGCTCCCGCCAACATATGCCACCCGGCCCGCAACGCCCTGTTCGCCGAGAAAGCGCGAAGCTGCTTCCGAGAGTGTCGGCAAATCATAAACCTGTCCCTTAAGGTGCGGATTGGCTTCGAGCGGCCCCACCAGCAGTGCGCCGTAGCCTCCGCCCACGTCCATCACGCTGTCGCAGTCCGAAAAGTCGTAGATCCGCGCCAGCGCCCGCCCCACCCGCAGGCTGCCTTCAGCCATGGCCCGGTTGAACACGTCCGCCCGGCCAATATCGGCCTGATGCTGGGCAAAATGCTCGGGGCCCGAGGGCACGGAGGCTTCACCCGTGGCGATGCTCGCGCCAATTCCGGTGAAGCTGTTCCACATCCGTTCGGACCAGTGACCAGCCATGCCGTTGAGCGAATCCGGCGCGTCCTTGCGCAGATACTGGCCGAGCGGCGCCAACGCGAAGCGATTGCCGGGCTCATGGCGCACGAGCCCAAGCGTTGCCAGCGCTCGCAGCAGGCGCATCACGCCATCGGGATTCGCACCGGTCGCCTGAGCGAGCTGGTCCGGGCCGAGCGGACCGCCGGTGAGCTTGTCGAACAGGCCGAGCTTGACGCCTTCACCGATCACCCGCGTTTTCCACGCGCCGGTGATCATGCCGATCAGATGCGCCCGTTCCGCTGCCGCCGTTTCGCCCATTGCTCGCCCTCTCCAAGATCTGGTGCAGGGTCTGGCAGAAAGTTGGTGAGGCCTCAACAGTGAGAAGGGACTGTTCTATCGGGCCGCGTCCATGCCATCATCCGCTCCGGATGAGGTCGAGCGGGACCGGTCCGATTGACGAACGCGCGTCCGTCCGCAAGGAGATGACATGCCCGACGCCAGCACTGCCCCGGACGCCCCGGTCCTCTTCTTCGATTCCGGCGTCGGCGGCCTCTCCATCCTGAAGCCGGCCCGGGCGCTCATGCCCAACATGCCTGTCGTCTATGCAGCGGACAGCGCGGGTTTCCCCTATGGCACGAAGACAGAGGCCGAGCTGACGGCCCGGGTGCCCGCCCTGCTGGGCCGACTTGTCGAGCGCTATAATCCGCGGATCGCCGTCATTGCCTGCAACACGGCCGCCACGATCACGCTCAGCCATGTGCGCGCGGCGCTCGACATTCCAGTGGTCGGCACGGTGCCGGCGATCAAGCCCGCCGCGCTTGCCTCCAAGACGCGCGTCATCGGCGTGCTGGGCACAGAGGCGACCGTGCGCCAGCCCTATGTCGACCGCCTCGCCGCCGAGCATGGCGCGGATTGCCTCATCCTGCGGCACGGCAGCGCCGCGCTCGTCGCCTATGCCGAGGCGCGGCTGCGCGGCGAACCCGCCAATCCCGCGATCCCCGCCGATGCGCTCGCCGGCCTCCTCGATCAGCCCGGCGGGGACCGGATGGACACGGTCGTGCTCGCCTGCACGCATTTCCCGCTCGTGCAGGACGAGCTGGCAGCCGCCGCGCCCCGGCCGATGACCTTCCTCGACGGCGGAGCCGGGATTGCGCGACGCATCGCCTTTCTCAACGGCGAGGCGCCCTGGCCGGCCGCGCCGCCGCCCGGTCGCGCCGTATTTACGCGGGTGGACGACTGGGTGCGGGAGCTTGCCCCCGCCCTCGCCCGCTTCGGATTGAGCGAGATCAATGCGCTTTAGGGCAGATCGTTCCAAATGAGCGAAATTTTTGCGAGCTATTATCAGTGGCCATTCGGGTTAATGACCGCTAGAGGCGCGATAACGAGACGGGGTTGCAGCCGACTATGAATTACCAGCATGTGTTCAATCAGGCCATCGAGCGCCTGCATGCCGAGGGGCGCTACCGCGTCTTCATCGATATCCTGCGCAACAAGGGCATGTTCCCCAATGCCCGCTGCTTCCATGGGCATAACGGTCCGAAGCCGATCACCGTCTGGTGCTCGAACGACTATCTCGCCATGGGCCAGCATCCCAAGGTGGTCGCGGCGATGGAAGAGGCGCTGCACGATGTCGGCGCTGGCTCGGGCGGCACCCGCAACATCGGCGGCAATACCCATTACCATATCGATCTGGAGCATGAGCTCGCCGACCTGCACGGCAAGGAGGGCGCGCTGCTCTTCACGTCCGGCTATGTCTCTAACGAGGCGACGCTGGCGACGCTCGGCAAGGTCCTGCCCGGCTGCATCATCTTCTCCGACGAGCTCAATCACGCCTCGATGATCGCGGGCATCCGCAATTCGGGCTGCGAGAAGCGCGTGTTCCGCCACAACGACCTCGCCCATCTGCGCGAACTGCTCGAAGCGGCTGATCCGGACGCACCCAAGCTGATCGCGTTCGAGAGCGTTTATTCGATGGACGGCGACATCGGCCCCATCGCGGCGATCTGCGACCTCGCCGACGAGTTCAACGCCCTCACCTATTGCGACGAAGTCCACGCGGTCGGCATGTATGGTCCGCGCGGCGGCGGCATCACCGAGCGGGACGAGGTCGCGCATCGCGTTACCATCATCGAGGGGACGCTGGGCAAGGCATTCGGCGTGATGGGCGGCTATATCGCGGCTGATCAGGTGATCATCGACGTGATCCGCAGCTATGCGCCGGGCTTCATCTTCACCACATCGCTCTCACCGGTTCTGGTCGCCGGTGTGCTGGCCTCTGTGCGGCACCTCAAGTCCAGCCAGGAAGAGCGCGACGCCCAGCAGGCGGCGGCGGCTTTCCTGAAGGCCGAGATGGCCGACAAGGGCCTGCCGGTCATGCCGTCGGTCACGCACATCGTGCCGCTGATGGTCGGCGATCCTGTCAAGGCCAAGCGGATCAGCGACATCCTGCTCGCCGAGTATGGCATCTACGTGCAGCCCATCAACTTCCCCACTGTGCCGCGCGGCACGGAGCGGTTGCGCTTCACGCCCGGCCCCTCGCACTCGGAGGAGATGATGCGCGAGCTGGTTCAGGCCCTGGTCGAAATCTGGGACCGCCTGGAGCTGGAGTTCCGCCAGGCGGCCTGATTGGAAGTCGCGGCGGCGCGTGACCCAGCGCCGCGCGCCTTTCGAATCCGCCCGGTCAGTGGGCGATATAGTGACTCTGGTAGAAATCGCGCAGGGCGCGGGCATCATGCAGCGCATTGTGCGGAACCTTGCTGTTGGCCGCCGCACTGAACCCGGCGCCGTTGATCAGCTCAAGGCGCAGGCCAGTATGGTCGATCATCTGGCCCGGCCCGGTCAGCATGAGCTGACAGAAATGCGCGAGGTCATCCGGCCAGTCGGCGACGATGATCGGATCGGTATCACCAGCAAGATAGGCTTCCAGATGCTGCGACGCATGCTCCCGGCTGAGCTGATAATCGAGCCCGACAGGCACGAAGCGCATATAGGGCATCACGTGCTGCTCCGCCCAGGGGTTGAGCTTATCCGGCGGCGGCAGGGAGACGTAAAACTCCTCATCGCCATATTCGGGCACAAGCGCCAGGCTCAACAAGGCGCCGCCAAAGCCGTTGAATTCGGTATCCAGAAAATATCGCATGGGGGCGCTATGGCGGCCCGAAGCGCCAGCGTAAACCCTTCCCGCCTTCGGAGACGATGATGCAGACACGTGAATTGATCGGAACGGCGGTGGTGCCCGGCGGCGTGGAGTTGAGGCTCTATCGCCGGGGCACGGATTTCATGATCGTGCTGGATCGCAACGAGTTGATGAGCACACGCATGAATGGCTCCGAGATCGCGCTTGCCGAGATGAGCTGCGAGCGACTGGCCGGCCGCAAGACGCCGCATCTGCTCATCGGTGGCTATGGCATGGGCTTCACGCTCAGAGCCGCGCTGGCCAGGCTGGGGCCGGCTGCACGGGTGACCGTGGCGGAACTGGTGCCCGAGATCATCGAATGGGCGCGCGGCCCCATGGCCGATGTCGCGGCGGGCTGCCTCGATGATCCGCGCGTGCGACTCGTCCTTGACGATGTCAGCGAGACGATAGCGGCTGCATCGGCGAGCTATGATGCGATCCTGCTCGACGTCGACAATGGTCCGGACGGGCTGGTCCGCGACGAGAATGACCGGCTTTATTCGCCCAGCGGGCTCGCGGCGGCGCGGCGCGCGCTGACGCCCGGCGGGGTGCTGGCGATCTGGTCGGCGGCGCCGGACAATGCCTTTGCCCGGCGACTCGGGCAGGCTGGCTTCGCCGTCGAGGAGGTCGCGGTCCGGGCGCGGACCAATGGCAAGGGGCCTCGCCATGTCATCTGGTTTGCCAGGAAAGCCGGTCCGGCTGGTTAGGCCCGCCCTGCCTCGGCGCTCACAAGCCGCGCCAGCATCTCGCTCGTCACCGGCGGAGAGCGCAGGAAGCCCTGATAGGCGGTCGCGCCGGCACGGGCGAGCAAGGCGAGTTGCTGCTCGGTCTCGACACCCTCCGCGATCACGCCCAGGCCGAGCGAGCGCGCCATGTCGATGATCGCGCGCACGATGATGCGATCGCGGCCGGTGCCGGTGATGTCCTTCGCGATGCTGCTGTCGATCTTGAGATAATCGAGCGGCAAGGACTTGAGATAGGCGAGGCTCGAATAGCCCGTGCCGAAATCATCCACCGCGACGGCCAGGCCCGCATCGCGCAGTTGGCTGAGCAACAGAGCGGCGCTGGCGAGATTCTCGACCAGACCGCTCTCGGTCAGCTCCACCGTCAACCGCTCCCGCGCGAAGCCGGATTCGTCGACCAGATTAAGGAAGCTCTTCAGAAAGTCGGGCTCGCCGATATCGGCCGCCGTCACATTGACCGCGAGGCGCAGTCCGCCCAGCGCTTCCGGCCAGGCCGCAGCCTCGGCAAGCGCACGGGCATGGATATGGTCGGACAGCGGCAGCATGAAGTCCGAGCGCTCGGCAATCGCGAACAGGGCGCCCGCGCCGATCTCGCCATAATGCGGATGCTGCCAGCGGGCGAGCGCTTCGACGCCGATGATGCCGTCACTCGCCATGTCATATTGCGGCTGGAACAGGATCTGGATCTGGCCGCTGTCGAGCGCGTGGCGCAGATCTGTGTGCAGCCTGTCGTCGTCCACGATGCGGCTGCTGTCGTCAGCCACGCGCACGCGAATGCCGCCCTGTGCCCCGCCGCGCCGCGCATCGGCGAGCGCATTGCTCACGCGGCGCAGGATCATCTCGGCCGCGTCGCCCTCCTGTGCCGGCGCGATGCCGCAGCAGCCAGAGAGTCGGATGAGGAAATCGCCGGAATTGAAGGGCCGGCTGATCTCGGCGATGAGCTGGCGCGCCAGCAGGGCGGCGCGTTCCAGCGGCGGCTCGCCCATACCGGGTTCGCCGGGAAGACCGATCAGGAACTCCGTGCCGGTCAGGCGGGCGACCAGCGCATCGCGCGCGCCCATGGCGTCCACCAGGCGCGTGACGCGGATTGCCACGCGCGAGAGCATGGCATCGCCCACAAGCTGGCCATAGGCGGCGTTGACGCGATCAAACTCGCCCAGCCCGATAAGCAGCACGACCGGGCGCCGCCCGGCAGCCTGCGCCTGATCGAGCCAGCGCACCGCACCCTGCCGGCTGGCAAGGCCGGTCATGGGATCGCGATCGCGCGCATCCGGACGGCGATGCCCGTCCAGCTCCTCCACCTCGCCACTGAAGCCCTTCGGATCGGGGTGGAGATGCTGCACGAGCCGCCTGCCCGGCTGGCCCGGCACATCGTGCGCGAAGGCGGACGGCATCAGATCGTCCACTGCATGGCGGATGGCAGCGACCGCGCCGGCCCGGTCCGAGCGATGCAGCGAACGAACCAGATCGCTGATCGACCAGCGGCTATGATCGACGCCGGGCGCCATGAGCTTCAGCAGATTGGCGAGTGCCGGGCTGATGGATAGGACGCGCTCGGCGCCGTTCCAGCGCCAGAACAGGGCATCGCTGCGCTCCACGGCATGGCGATTGCGGGCTGCGGAAAGGCTGCCGATCAGCCGCTCGGCGAGCTTGTCCGCCGCGCGCAGGGCCGAGCGGAGTCGCGCCTCGTCAATCCTGCCATCGAGCAGATGAGTCGCACCCGCTGCGACAAGTTCTGCCACATGCGGCGCGCCGACATCATCGACCAGCCCCAGCATGGCGCCGCCCGAAGCCTCCACTGCATCGGCCAGGCTCGCGACGGTGGCCAGCGCCTCCTGCGGGGGCAACCCGCGCAGATCGAGCAGCGCGGTGCGCGCCAGGCTCCCCAGATAGCGGCTCTCCGCCCGATCTCGGCTGCGCGCGGCGACCGGCTTCCAGCCCGCCGCCGCGGCAAGGCGAGAGAGCTGATCCCGCTGGCCGACCGAGAGGATGAACAGCGGCAGACCATCCGGCTCGACCGTCAAATCGGGCCTCTCTGGCGTTGACCTCTCGGCCGTCGTGGCAATATCCTGCGTCAAAACCGGGTTCGGCCTGTTCCAATTCGGGCGGAATGGTTGCGCCTCTAGCCCTCATCGCCTAGCTAATGGATATGGCGAACGCAATCGACACGCTGCCGAACACAGCCAGTGGGATGCGCGACTCCTTTGGGCGGCGCATAGATTATCTGCGCATTTCGGTGACGGACCGGTGCGACCTGCGCTGCCGGTACTGCATGGATGAGATCATGCAGTTCCTTCCCAAGCGCGAAATACTGACGCTGGAGGAGATCGCCATCATTGCCGAGCGCTTCATCGCGCGCGGCGTGCGGCGCATCCGCCTTTCCGGCGGCGAGCCGCTGGTGCGGCGGGATTTCGCGGATCTGGCCTATGCGCTGGGCCGCCATGTGAAGTCAGGCGCGCTGGACGAGCTGACCCTCACCACGAATGGCACGCAGCTTGCCCGCCATGCCGAGATGCTGGTCGAGGCCGGAATGCGCCGCATCAATGTGAGCCTGGACGCGCTCGATCCCGCAATCTTCGCCCATGTCACGCGCGGCGGCGAGCTCGCCAAGGTGCTGGAAGGGCTGGAGGCAGCGCGGGAAGCGGGCCTCAAGGTCAAGATCAACACTGTCGCCCTGCGCGGCGTCAATGAGGATCAGGTGCTGCCCCTGCTCGATTATTGCGAGTTGCGCGGCTTTGACCTGACGCTCATCGAGACGATGCCGCTCGGCGAGATCGAGGGGCAGCGCTCCGACCAGTTCCTGCCGCTCATCGAGGCGATCGCGCCCATCCGCGAGCGGCATGAACTCACCCCGCTGCAGGAGCGCACCGGCGGCCCGGCGCGCTATTTCGCGCTGTCCGGCCTCAACGCGCGGCTCGGCCTCATCACGCCGCTGTCCCATAATTTCTGCGCGGACTGCAATCGCATGCGCCTCACCTGCCAGGGTCGCATCTACATGTGCCTGGGCCATGAGGATCATGTCGATCTCAAGGCGGCGTTCCGGGAGAATGGCGTCGCCGGCATCGATTCGCTGCTCGATCGCGCGCTGGCCGCCAAGCCGAAGGCGCACGACTTCAGCGTCGCGCAGGGCGCAGCGCCCTCCACGCGGCGCCACATGAGCGTCACGGGCGGATAACGAGGATGTATCCCTGATGGAGCGCAAGCTCGCTCTGCTCGCCTCGCCGACCGACGCGGCGCAGGAGGCAGCCAGACGGCTGCGGACCGCCTTCAGCTTTGTCGAGCCGCGCGAGGCGGAGATGATCATCGCGCTCGGCGGCGACGGCTTCATGCTCCAGACGCTGCACCGCATGCTGGAGAATCACCGCATGCTGCCCATTTTCGGCATGAACCTGGGTACTGTGGGCTTCCTCATGAACGAGTGGCGCCTGGAGGGCCTGGACCAGCGACTGGCCCGCGCCAAGGCCTTCAAGGTCAATCCGCTGCGCATGCGGGCGATGACCGTCTCGGGCGAACAGATCACCCTGCCCGCGATCAACGAAGTCTCTCTGCTGCGCGAGACGCGCCAGACCGCATGGCTGGAAGTCTCGGTCGATAATCGCGTGGTGATCCCCGAGCTGGTCTGCGATGGCGCCCTGGTCGCGACGCCCGCAGGATCGACGGCCTATAATCTCTCGGCGCAAGGCCCGATTCTGCCACTTGGCTGCGGATTGGTAGCGCTGACTCCGATCAGCCCGTTCCGGCCGAGACGCTGGCGCGGCGCCATTCTGCCCGAGCGCACGAAGGTGAAGATGCGCGTCATCGATCCAGTAAAACGGCCGGTTTCGGCGGTGGCTGACCAGCGTGAAGTGCGCGATGTCGCCTCGGTCGAAATCGCCATCGATCAGGCTATGCCGCTCACCTTGCTGTTCGATCCCGAGCACACTTTGGACGATCGCATCGCCGCCGAACAATTTATCGCTTAGCGGGGTTGCCAGACCGCAAAAGGCGCTGCTATAGGCCCGCCCTCGCCGGATGAAAGTCCGGTTGCTCCCCGATAGCTCAGCGGTAGAGCATTCGACTGTTAATCGAATGGCCGTAGGTTCGAATCCTACTCGGGGAGCCACTTCTTCCTTCATCGCCGGAACTGACGAAGCACGCGCAAAGCGCTGCTTCGCGCCACACCACTTTTCCTCCGTTGTTATTACAATCAGAACGATAGACTTTACGCGCAAGGACGGCGTCCGCCGCCCCTGTGCCAAGGATCATTATGTCAGATCGTTCCGCTATCCGGTTTCCGCCCTTTGGCGTCCAGGTGACGATCGGCCTCGCGGCAGGCTTGTTGCTCGGCTTGTGGGCGCGCGCTCTGGGGGATGGCAACGGCCTGGCGGAAGGACTGCACACAGCCGGGAGCCTCTTCGTGCAGCTCCTGCGTGCGCTGGTGCCGCCGATCATCGTCACGGCAATCATCGCCTCCATCGCGGCCCTGCGCGATCTGCGCGATGCGGGGCGACTCGTCGTCTCCACCCTGCTCTGGTTTGCGCTGACTGCGCTGATCGCCGTGCTGATCGGCATCGCGCTCGGCCTCATCATCCAGCCTGGCGCGCACAGCGGCGTAGCGGCGAGCCTCGCCGAGAAAAGCGCGACTCAGGGCGGTTGGCTCGATTTCCTCAAGGGATTGTTCCCCGCCAACTTCATCGGCCTGACAGCCTCCACCAAGGAGGCGGACGGCGTGGTCTCGACCGGCCTCAGCTTCAATGCGCTACAACTCATCGTGATCGCTATCCTCGTCGGCTCGGCGGCGGTGCAGGTCGGCGAGAAGGGCGAGGCCTTCCTGGCCTTCAACGCTTCGGCGCTGGCGATCTTTCGCCGCCTGCTGCTCTGGGTCATCCGCCTGACGCCCATCGGCACGGCAGCGCTGATCGGCGATTCGATCGTGCGCTACGGCTGGACGGCGCTCGGTTCGCTCGGCCATTTCGCCCTCGCCATCTATATCGGCCTCGGCCTCGTGCTGCTGGTCGTCTATCCTGTGCTGCTCTGGGCCAATGGCCTCTCCCCCCTCGCCTTCTTCCGCCATGTCTGGCCCGCAACCCAGCTCGGCTTTGTTTCGCGCTCATCGATCGGCACGCTGCCGGTCACGGAGCTGGTGACCGAAAAAGGTCTCGGCGTGCCGGCAAGCTATGCCGCCTTCGCCGTCCCGCTGGGTGCCACGACAAAGATGGATGGCTGCGCGGCGATCTATCCGGCCATCTCGGCGATCTTCGTCGCGCAATTCTACGGGCTGCCGCTCGGTTTTGAGTCCTATGTGCTGATCGCGCTCGTTTCAGTGCTGGGATCGGCCGCAACGGCGGGCCTCACCGGCGCGGCCGTGATGCTGACGCTCACCCTTTCCACGCTCGGCCTCCCGCTGGAGGGCGTGGGGCTGCTGCTCGCCATCGACCCGATCCTCGACATGGGCCGGACGGCGGTCAACGTCACCGGGCAGGCGCTTGTGCCGGCAATCGTCGCCAAGCGCGCCGGACTGCTCGACCAGGCGCTGTACGACTCGCAAGAGAGCGCGGGACAGCTTCTTGCCTGAATCGCGATCAGCCGCGTTGACAGAAGCCGCCCGCGCACCGCATGAACCGCCGCGTCCATGAAGCTCGCCTATCTCCTCAACACCTATCCGCTGATCAGCACGACGTTCATTCGCCGTGAGATCCAGTCGATCGAGGCGCTGGGCCAACCGGTCGAGCGCTTCGCCGTGCGCCATTGGGACGGGGAGCTGGTCGACCCGGACGACCTCGCCGAGCAGAAGCGCACCCATTATATCCTGACTGGCGGCAAGGGCGCGCTGCTCAAGGACGTGCTGCTGATGCTCCTCCTGCATCCACTGTGCATGCTGATGCTGCTGCCGCTCTGGTGGCGGGTGTGGCGCAATGCTGGGCGCGATTTCGTGCCGCATGTCGCCTATCTGATCGAGGCCATGGCCTTCGCGCGCCGCGCGCGGGCGCTGGGCATCGATCACGTCCATGTCCATTTCTCGACCAACGCGGCGACCGTGGCGATGCTAGCGCGGCGCCTGGGCGGGCCGCCCTATAGCTTCACGGTGCATGGGCCGGACGAGATCGTGCCCGGCGAACCGGGGGCGCTCTCGATCCGGGAGAAGGCGCGCGATGCGGCGTTCATCGTGGCGATCACGCGCTATTGTCAGGGGCGGATCGCGCAAGAAGCGCCGGAGAGCGCGGACAAGATCCGCGTCGTGCATTGCGGCATCGATCTCGATGGCTTCCCTTATGATCCACAGCCCCCGGCGAGCAGCCGCGTGATTTGCATCGGGCGGCTGTGTGCGAACAAAGGGCAGGTGCATATCCCGCCGGCCGTCGCGCAGGTGATCGGCGAATTTCCCGATCTGGTCGTCGAGCTGATCGGCGGTGGCGAGGACGAGGCGGTGATTCGCGAGGCAATCGCGAGGCACAAGGTCGAGGATCATGTGATCCTGCACGGTTGGGGCACTGGCGCCTATGTGCGCGAGCAATTGCTGGCCGGACGCGCGATGCTGCTGCCCAGCTATGCCGAGGGACTGCCGATCGGCATCATGGAAGCCCTCGCGATCGGGCGGCCGGTGCTGAGCACGACCATCGCGGGAATTCCGGAGCTGCTGGACAGCGAATGCGGGTGGATCTTCGCACCGGGTGATGAAGCGGCGATTGCCGAGGCCCTGCGGGGCGTGATGCGCGCCTCTCCCGAGGAGCGGGCCGCTTTGGGCGCCGAGGGACGGCGGCGGGTCGAGGAGCGGCACGATCTGCGCAAGTCGGCGCGGGCTCTGCTCGGGTTATTCAGGGATTCAGCGGCGGCGCAGCAGCGCTAAGCTTGATGTGCAGGAGCACGGCAGGCGTCACGACGGACGACGGGAACTCGGATAAGCAGATTTAGAGGCAGCCGGGAGCGAATGGTTCGTGTCCCAGCTCTCAATCGCCCCAAGCGCTGGGGACTAGGATGGAACCCCGCCCTCACCGCACGCCATCCCGGCTTTCGCCGGGAGACGCGCGGTTGAGCGTGTCCGCAGCCAGCGCGCGCCTTACGCCGCGTCGCCAGCCTTGCGCTTGGACTCCGTGAAGACGCGGACCGGGTCCTTGCGGCCCTCGACCACATCCTTGTCGACGACGACCTCGGTGACGCCTTCCATGGTCGGCAGGTCGAACATCGTATCGAGCAGGATCGCCTCGATGATCGACCGCAGGCCGCGGGCGCCGGTCTTGCGCTCGATGGCGCGCTGCGCGATCGCGGTGAGGGCCTCATCCGTGAAGGTGAGGTCCACGTCCTCCAGCTCGAACAGCTTGCGATACTGCTTGACCAGCGCGTTCTTGGGCTCGGTCAGGATCTGCACGAGCGCGGCGATGTCCAGATCCTCCAGCGTCGCGATGACCGGCAGACGGCCAACGAACTCGGGGATCAGGCCGAACTTGAGGAGGTCCTCCGGCTCGCTCTGCTTGAGCAGCTCACCCGTGCGGCGCTCTTCCGGCGCGGCGACATGCGCGCCGAAGCCGATCGATTTGCCTTCCAGACGATCACCGATGATCTTTTCAAGGCCCGCGAAGGCGCCGCCGCAGATGAACAGGATGTTCGTCGTATCCACTTGCAGGAATTCCTGCTGCGGATGCTTGCGGCCACCTTGGGGCGGCACGCTCGCCGTCGTGCCTTCCATCAGCTTGAGCAGCGCCTGCTGCACACCCTCACCCGACACGTCACGCGTGATCGACGGGTTCTCGGCCTTACGGCTGATCTTGTCGATCTCGTCGATATAGACGATGCCGCGCTGCGCCTTCTCGACATTATAGTCGGACGCCTGAAGCAGCTTCAGGATGATGTTCTCGACGTCCTCGCCGACATAGCCCGCCTCGGTGAGCGTGGTCGCGTCAGCCATGGTGAAGGGCACGTCGAAGGTCTTGGCGAGCGTCTGGGCGAGCAGGGTCTTGCCGCAGCCGGTCGGGCCGACGAGCAGGATGTTCGACTTGGCCAGCTCGACGTCGCCCGCCTTGCTGCCATGCTCCAGGCGCTTGTAGTGGTTGTGAACCGCCACCGAGAGCACGCGCTTGGCGCGCTGCTGGCCGATCACATAGTCATTGAGCACATCGCAGATTGCCTGCGGAGTCGGCGTGGCGCCATCCTTGCGGCCGACGAGACCACCCTTGGTCTCCTCGCGGATGATGTCGTTGCACAGCTCGACGCACTCGTCGCAAATAAAAACGGTCGGACCCGCGATGAGCTTGCGCACCTCATGCTGCGATTTGCCGCAGAATGAACAGTACAAAGTGCTCTTCGAATCCGATCCAGTAAGCTTGGTCATTCAATGCCTTCCTTGGCCCGGCGAGCGTTCTGCGCCGCCACCGACCGGACAGTTTGGCCCCAGGCCATCCTAGACCGGGTTCTTGCCGCACGACAAGTGGCGAAACTGTGCCCGATTACCGTAAATTTGGGGTTGCCGCCTACCATATGCGTTTCAGCACTGCACAGATGGGCGCGCCGTCACGCAAATGCAATGTTCAATGCATCCACGCGCCGAACGATCCACCGAAAAATGGCGAATCGCCTTAGCCGGCAACAAGGCTTCACAGAAGTGGGTGCCGACCAGGGGGCGCGCGTCGGATTATCCGAAAACATGCCAGCCTTCGTGAAATCCATGGAACCGGAGGCCGTACCGGAATGCCCCATGCCGATGATCACGATGTCCGGCTTCCGCGCGGGCACAAGATTCGCAAGCTCTTGGGGGCATGCCTCTGTTGGAGGGGACGGCGGCTGCGCAGCCGCTGTCCCCCTTCTGCTACGCCCCCGCCCCTTGCAGGCCGACGCCTGCGACCGAGGCGACCACGGCCCTCGGCCAGGGAGGCTGACCGCCAGGCGGCGCCAACCTGAGCGTTACCCGTTAGGCCGGGGATTATCCTCAGAGCGGCGTCGGCTCTTCCGGCGTCCCCTCGCGCTGGTCATAGACCTTGTCGATGAGGCCGAAGGCAAGCGCTTCCTCCGCTTCGAGGAAGGTGTCGCGGTCCATCGCGGACTCGACCTTGTCGAGCGGCTGGCCGGTATATTTCACGTAAAGATCGTTGAGCCGGCGCTTGATGCGCAGGATTTCCTTGGCCTGGATCTCGATGTCGCTCGCCATGCCCTGCGCGCCGCCCGAGGGCTGGTGGATCATGATGCGCGCGTTGGAGGTGGCATAGCGCATGCCCTTCTCGCCGGCGGTGAGCAGGAAGCTGCCCATGGACGCGGCCTGGCCGATGCAGACCGTGCCGACCTTCGGGCGGATATATTTCATCGTGTCGTGGATCGCCATGCCGGCCGTCACCACGCCGCCAGGCGAGTTGATATACATCCAGATATCCTTCTTCGGGTTCTCGGACTCGAGGAAGAGAAGCTGAGCACAGATGAGCGAGGCCATGTGATCCTCGACCGGCCCGGTCAGGAAAATGATCCGCTCCCGCAGGAGGCGGGAATAGATGTCGAAGCTGCGCTCACCCCGGTTCGACTGTTCGATGACGATGGGGACGAGAGCGCTGAGCGGATCGAAAGAAGAGCTGGTCATGAAATGCTTTCGTTGGTTGGCCTGAGCGGGGACCTACATCGGACGATTGTCGGCGGACTTCAAGGGGCCGCGACAAGGGGCTGCCGGCGCTCGTCGAACTGCCTGCGCAGGAAAGCCTGCGCTGGCCGTTCGACGAACCTGTTTGCAAGGCTGGCACATAGAAGGACAAGCGCCAGGAACAGCGCGCCCATGCCAGCGATCAACAACGGATTATCGCCCGCAAGCAGATCGTGGCCGGTAAAACCGCTCACCTTCTCCGCCACTTGTCTGAACCGGTAAAGGAGGAACATGTGAACCATGTAGATTGAGTAGGACAAGGCACCGAGACCGGTGGCCCACTTCCGGGCCAACAACCCGCTCACCATTCCGCCCTGCCGCACGAACACCAGAATCGCCGCAAGAAAGAGATAAGGCGCGCCATAAGAGACCGGCGACCTGCCGTAGGCGGAGACGAACAGGATGACCGCGAGCAATGCCGCCAACTCTATCGCTGTGCTCTGCCAGCGACCCAATTCGGGACGAAGGGCAGCTGTTGACCATTTGTAAGCGAGTACTCCGAGAGCGAACCCGGACAAGCAGCGCACGATGGCGCCCGGCCCATGAATAACGTTCATTCCGTAATCACTCAGCAACGGCAGGATCAGCGGACCCGCCAGAGCTATAAGCATGCAAGTCGCCCCCGCACGACGGGGCAGAAAACCGACAAGCGCCGCGAAGGCGAGGTAGGTCCACATCTCCGCTGCAATGGACCAGCTGGGGAAATTCCAAGCCATTCGGTCATGGCTGAACACGATTTGCGTAAGCGTGAGCGAACTCAGGAGATCCTGAGGCATGAAAAGGCCACTGAAGGGCTCTCGTCCGTACGAGCCACCGCGATGCAGCAAGGCCACGCCGACTTCCATCAAGAAGAACATGAACAGCATGAAGGCGTGAAGCGGGTAAATGCGAGCGAATCTAAGCTGCATGAAATCACGGATGCGATAGCCCCCGGCGAGTTTTTCCGCGTAGCTTGACGCTATGACGAAGCCAGAGAGGACGAAAAAGAAATCGACGAACAAAAATGCATTGTCGACCAACGCTATATGCCCGCTTGCCATGGCGTGGTGAAGTACAACCATGCACGCGCAAATGCCGCGCAAACTGTCCAGCGCGGCATAGCGGTGCCGCGGCCCCCCGGCGTTCTGTGGCAATGTCCCCCCCCCTTACGGCTTGCACCGTAAGTTTGCTAGTAGACACTTCTGCCATCGAAATGGAAGACGGTTAATCCGCGTTAGGCAAAAAAATCAGCGTCTTGGTGCGGGATAAGTCAGATAGGCGAGCCGCTTCATCTCCTGGCGGCCGCGCGTCACCGTATCGAGGATGAGACCCGTCATCACGTTGAGCGCGGCGAGGATGCCAAGGCCCACAATGGCGATGAGGGTGGGGAAGCGCGGCACCAGGCCCGTCTCGACATAAGTGAGCATCACAGGGATGCCGAGGACCACGCCAAGCAGAGCCAATGCCGCGCCGATATAGCCGAAGAACCAGAGCGGGCGCTCGACACGATAGAGCTGGAGCATGACGTTGAGGATGCGCCAGCCGTCGCGATAGGTGCTTAGTTTGCTGTGGGAACCTTCCGGGCGAGCCGCATAGGCTGTCACGATCTCGCCGACCGGCATGCGCAGCTCCAGCGCGTGGACAGAGATCTCCGTCTCGATTTCGAAGCCCGCCGAGATGACCGGGAAGCTCTTCACGAAACGGCGCGAGAAGACGCGGTAGCCGGACAGGATATCCGTGAAGCTGCGGCCGAAGAGGCGCCGCAGCAGCCCCGTCAGCAGGAGATTGCCGAGGCGATGGCCCCGTCGATAGGCACTCTCGACCTCCGACTTGCGCGCGCCCACCACCATGTCGAGATTGTCCTCGATCATCGCGGCGATCAGCGCAGGTGCGGCAGCAGCCTCATAGGTCGCGTCGCCATCCGCCATCACATAGATGTCGGCGTCCACGTCCGCGAACATGCGGCGGACGACATGGCCCTTGCCCTGCTGGCGCACACGCCGGACGATCGCGCCGGCAGCCGCTGCGACCGCGTCCGATCCGTCCGTGCTGTTATTGTCGAAGACGTAGATCGCGGCGCCGGGCAGCGCCTGCGCAAAACCGGCGATCGTCTCGCCGATTGCCGCCGCCTCATTGTAGCAGGGCAGCAGCACGGCGATGCGCAGCGTCTCCGGCAAGTCGGGCCGGCCGGAGATGTGCGCATCAGCCATGATTTACCGCGTCAGCCTTCGGTCTTGGCCGACTTCTTGCGGGGCGCGGCCTTCTTGGCGGGAGCAGCCTCGCCCTCCTCTGCCTTCTCGGCAGCGGCGCTTGCAGCCTTCTTGGTGGCAGGCTTCTTCGCCGGCTTGGCTTCTTCCGCAGCTGGCTCGGCAGCTTCGGCCTTCTCGGCAGCGGGCTTCTTCGCAGCCGCCTTCTTGGCCGGCTTGTGATCATGATCGTGATCATGGCCACAGCCCGGACCGTGGACGTGGAGATCGCCCTCCTCGCTCTCGATCGCCGCTTCGAGATCGGCGCGATCCACGGTGCGCTCGGTCACCTCGGCGGTGGAGAACAGGAAGTCGACGACCTTGTCCTCATACAGCGGGGCGCGAAGCTGGGCGGCGGCCATCGGGTCGCTGCGGACATATTCCACGAAGCGCTCGCGGTCCTGCGGCTGATATTGCTGCGCGGCCTGACCGATGAGACGGTTCATTTCGGCCTGGGTCACCTCGACGCCGTTGGCCTGACCGATCTCCGAGAGCAGCAGGCCGAGGCGCACGCGCCGCTCGGCGATCGTGCGATAATCGTCGCGGTCCTTCTCCATCTCGGCGAGCGCGGCGGCGGGATCTTCCTCGTGGCTCGCTTCATGCTGAAGCTGCGCCCAGATCTGGTTGAACTCTGCCTCGACCATCGACGGCGGCACTTCGAAATCATGACCGGCAGCCAGCTGGTCCAGCAGGCGGCGCTTCATGAAGGTGCGTGTGAGGTTGCCATGCTCCTGCTCCAGCTGCGACTTCAGCAGCTCGCGCAGCTTGTCCAGGCTCTCAAGGCCCAGCTGCTTGGCGAAATCATCGTCCACAGTCCGCTCGGCGGGCTGCTTGACGGCGGTGAGGACGAGATCGAGGGTCGCGTCCTTGCCGGCGAGGTTCTTGGCGCCGTAATCCTCGGGGAAGGTGACGTTGATCGTCTTTTCCTCGCCCGCGCTCACGCCGACCAGCTGGTCCTCGAAGCCGGGGCTGAGCTTGCCCGAGCCGATGACGACCGACATGCCCGAACCGGTGCCGCCCTCGAAGGCAACGCCGTCGACCTTGCCGACGAAGTCCATGACGACCTGATCGCCCTCGCCCGCCTTGTGGCCCTCGGCCGCGTCCTCGAAATTGCGGGTCTGCGCGGCGAGACGATTGACCGCCTCGTCGACCTGCTCGTCCGAAACCTCGACGATGAGGCGCTCCAGCTTGATGCCCTCGATCTGCGGCGTCGGTACGACGGGAAGCACTTCGAGCGAGACCTTCACCTCGGCATCCTTGCCGGGCTCATAGCCTTCCGACAGCTCGACCGACGGCTGCATCGCAGGGCGCAGCTTGTTGTCAGCGATCAGCTTGTCGACGCCATCGCGCACCGACTTTTCAAGCGCCTCGCGCGTAAGCGCTTCGCCATGCATCTTGCGGACGAGGTTCGCGGGAACCTTGCCGGGGCGGAAGCCGGGCATACGCACCTGCGGCGCGATCGACTTGACTTCCTCGTCGACGCGGGCGTCGATGTCCTTGGCAGTCACGGTCAGGGTGTAGGCGCGCTTGAGCCCCTCGTTCAATGTCTCGACAATCTGCATATCTTTAACTCAACGCTTTCTGAGCCTGATAGGAATCTCGTGCCCGGCCGGGGCGAGAAGCTGCGCAAACTGGTGCGGGCGAAGGGACTCGAACCCCCACATCTTGCGATACCAGAACCTAAATCTGGCGCGTCTACCAGTTTCGCCACGCCCGCATCGGTCGCCGGTCGGCGGGCCATAGTGCAACATCGCCCAAAGGGCAAGGCTGCCCGGGTGCCCCATTAACGCACGGAACGATTTCGCCCGCCCGCCCGTTCCCTTGGGCAAAGGAAGCGCATCATGGCCACTCAGCCCAAAATACCTCCGCCCGACATCATCCAGCCCCAATCGCCGCCCGAAACCCCGCCGACGGAGCCGGTCCCCGAACATCCGTTTCGCGAGCCCCCCGAGATCGTGCCGGACAATCCCGATGTGGATGAGCCAGACCGGGGGCCCAGGGAATTGCCGCCGCCGGATTAGCGCCCCGGCGACCCTGCTCGGCGAGCCACGCCCAAAACGCGATGGTGGACCTCGTCAACTTCGCGCTTGAGTGAAGCGCCAATTTCAGGTCAGATATGCCCGCAAGCGAAACGTCGCTGCGCGTCATGACCTGAGAGAGGATTCCCACAAATATGCCGAGCCTGTCGCTGAAGGCAGCCCTGTCGCTGTCGGTTACCGGTCTTATCCTGACTGGCTGTTCGTCCCGGAAAGAGAGCAGTGAAACGGCCGCCGCCGCTGTCGCACAGGCCGCGTGCGACCGAGCGTGCCTGATCAAGCTCACCGACCAGTATCTGGCGGCCGTGGTCAAGCATGATCCCGGCGCGGTGCCGCTGGCGGAAAATTTGGCGTTCGTGGAGAACATCAAGCGGATCAAGCCCGGTGAGGGCCTGTGGAAGAGCGCGACGGGCGGGCCGACCGATTTCAAGATCTACGTGCCTGATGTCGACCAGCAGCAGGCGGGCTGGATGGGCATCGTGCAGCAGGAGGGCAAGCCGGTGCTGCTGGCGCTGCGCCTCAAGCTCGTGGACGGCAAGATCACCGAGGCCGAGCACATCGTGGCGGCGCCGGCACGCGGCAACATGGACAATCTCACCAGCTTGCGGCCCGGCCTGATGGCGACCTCCATCATCCCTGAGGCGCAGCGCAAGTCGCATGACGAGCTCGTTAAGATCGGCCTCAGCTATTATGATGCGCTCGACGACAATGACGGCTCCAAAATGCCCTTCGCGCCGGACTGCAGCCGCAACGAGAACGGCCTGACCACGGCGGGCGAAGGTGCGCAAGGCGCGCCGAACACCGACCCCAAGCTCCCGCCCATCGCGCGCGACTGCAAGGGGCAGCTCGACAGCAAGACCTTCACCTATATCGACAAGATCGAAAATCGCCGCCTGATCGCGGCGGACCCGGTGACGGGGCTCGCCATGGGCTTCTCGCATTTGCGTCACCCCATGAACAACCTGCCCTACAAGATCGTCCACGTCGATGGGTCGACCTCCGAGCGAAACAAGGCGAACATGCCCTTCGCCCCCTTCGACATGCCGGCCGCGCACATCTTCAAGATCGGCGCCGACGGGCTGGTCCATGAAATCGAGGCGGCGGGCATCGTGGTGCGCCCGAACAATCAGCCGACGGGCTGGGAGTGATCGAGAGGGCCGGTCGTCCGGGTCTGGGCGGCCGGCCCGGGCATCATCGCTGATCCCCGGCGCCGGAAGCGCCCTCAGCCGAGGGCCTTCTTCAGCAGCTCGTTGACGATCCCCGGATTGGCCTTGCCCTGCATCGCCTTCATCGTCTGGCCGACGAAGAAGCCAAACAGGGCCTCCTTGCCGCCCTTATACTGCTCGACCTTGTCGGCATTGTCGGAGAGCACCTTGGCCACGGCCGCTTCGATGGCGCCGGTATCGGTGGTCTGCTTGAGGCCGCGTTCCTCGACGATCTTGGCCGCCGGGTCGCCGGTCTCCAGCATGATCTCGAAGACCTGCTTGGCGATGCTGCCCGAGATGGTGCCATCCGCCACGAGCGCAAGCAGCTCGGCGCCGCGCTCGGGGCTGACCGGGCTTTCCTCCAGGCTCTTGCCGAGGCGATTGAGCGCGCCATAGAGCTCTGAAAGCAGCCAGTTGGCGCTCGCCTTGGCGACTTCGCCCTCGCTCTTCTTCTGGATGCGCGCAGCCTCCGCCAGCAGGGCCTCGAACCAGCGGGCAGTCTCGGCCTCGGCGGTCAGCACCTGCGCGTTATAGGCGGAGAGGCCGAGCACCTCCTCATAGCGGCGGCGCTTGGCGTCGGGCAGCTCGGGGAGCGAGGTGCGGCAATCCTCAAGGAATGCGTCGTCCAGCTCCAGCGGGAGCAGGTCCGGGTCCGGGAAGTAGCGATAGTCGTGCGCATCCTCCTTGGAGCGCATCGAGCGGGTGGTGCCGGTATCCGGATTGAACAGGCGCGTCTCCTGCACGATGCGGCCGCCGCCTTCCAGCACGTCGACCTGGCGCTGCGCCTCATATTCGATCGCCTGCATGACGAAGCGGACGCTGTTCACGTTCTTCGTCTCGGTGCGGGTGCCGAATTCCTCGCCAGGCTTGCGCACGGAGACGTTCACGTCGGCACGCATGGAGCCTTCCTCCATGTTGCCGTCGCACGAGCCCACATAGCGCAGGATGGCGCGCAGCTTGCGCAGATAGGCGCCGGCTTCGGCCGGCGAGCGCATGTCCGGGCGGCTCACGATCTCCATCAGCGCGACGCCGGAACGGTTGAGGTCGACATAGGAGCGCGTCGGGTGCTGATCGTGCATCAGCTTGCCCGCATCCTGCTCCACATGGATGCGCTCGATGCCGATCGTCTTGTCGGCCGGGATGCCGGCTTTCTCGTCCGCCTCGATCGTCAGCGAGCCCTCGCCCACCAGCGGGTGGTACAGCTGGCTGATCTGATAGCCCTGCGGCAAGTCCGCGTAGAAATAGT
>JAFKLU010000346.1:30135-32405 GCA_017304105.1 Sphingomonadales bacterium | reverse complement strand
ATTATAGGCCCACGGGTTGTTCCCCGCGCGCGTGACGCACGGGGAGGGACGACATCAGAACGGGATTTCGTCGTCGTCGAGATTGTCGTCGAAACCGCCGGCCGCCGGGCGCGAGCCGCCGCCCGACGAGCGACCGCCGCCGAAGCCGCCACCGCCACCGCCTGCGCTGCCGCCATAGCCACCGGCATCGTCATTGCCCCAGCCTTCGCTGCGACGGCCGCCGCCGCCGCTGCCACCGCCCTCACCGCTGCCGCCATCCAGCATGGTCATGACCGCGCCGGGGCCGGAGAGCACGACTTCGGTGGTGTAGCGGTCCTGCCCGTTCTGGTCCTGCCATTTGCGGGTCTGGAGCGAGCCCTCGATATAGACCTTCTTGCCCTTGCGCAGATAGCGCTCGGCAATGCCGATCAGGCCATCGGAGCGGATGACGACATTGTGCCACTCGGTGCGCTCGCGGCGCTCGCCGGACTGGCGGTCGTTCCAGGTCTCGCTGGTGGCGATGCGGATGTTGCAGATGCGCCCGCCATTACTGAAGCTCTTCACTTCAGGATCGGCACCGAGATTGCCGACGAGAATGACCTTGTTGACGCTGCCTGCCATCATTTGCTCCGGGGACTTGAAACGGGTGTGATTGGCTATTGCTTATAGACCTGCGGCCGTTCCTGTCGAGCGCCCTGGTCCCGCGTCACAGCGGAATGATGTGGATATCCCCCGTGCGGTGGGACGGCTTAAAGACCCGTCGCGACCGCTGTCCAGTAGGTCGCGCCAGCGGCGATATAGGCCAGCGCAAAGAGATAGCCGACCATGAACATCGGCCAGCGCCAGCCGTTGGTCTCGCGCCGGGCGACCGCGATGGTCGAGATGCACTGCGGTGCGAAGACGAACCAGGCGAGGAACGCGAGCGCGGTCGGCAGCGACCAGCGGCCCTGGAGGCGCTCGGCAAGGCTCTGCGCGGTCGCTTCCTCGTCGTCGCCCTCTTCCACCGCATTGGCCGTGGCCAGCGCGGAGACGGCGACTTCGCGCGCCGCCATGGCCGGGATGAGCGCCAGCGAGATTTCGTGATTGAAGCCGATCGGGCGGAGCACCGGCTCCAGCACGCTGGCGATGCGGCCCGCCGCGCTGTATTCGACCAGGCTCTGCCCGCTATTCTCCGGCGGCTTCGGGTAGGAGAGCAGCAGCCACAGGGCGATGGTGGTCGCGAAGATGATCGTGCCTGCGCGGCGCAGGAAGATCCATGCGCGCTGCCACAGGCCGAGGATGATGTCGCGCAGCAGCGGCATCTGATATTTGGGCAGCTCCATGAGGAAGCTGCCGCCGCTGCCCTTGACGACTCCCAGCCGCAGCAGCGTCGCGGCGACGAGCGCGCCGACGATGCCGGACACATACAGGCCGAACATGACGAGGCCCTGCAGGCCGATGCCCGCCCCCACATCCCGGTTGGGGATGAAGGCGCCGATGATGAGCGTGTAGACCGGCAGGCGCGCCGAGCAGGTCATGAGCGGCGCGATCAGGATGGTGGTCAGGCGGTCCTTGGGATCGGCGATGGTGCGCGTCGCCATGATGCCGGGGATGGCGCAGGCGAAGCTGGAGAGCAGCGGGATGAAGGCGCGGCCCGACAGCCCGACCTTCGCCATCAGGCCGTCCATCAGGAAGGCGGCGCGGGTCATGTAGCCGGTCGCCTCCAGCATCAGGATGAAGAAGAACAGGATGAGGATCTGCGGCAGGAAGACGACGACGGAACCGACGCCGTTGATGACGCCCTGGATGATGAGATCCCGCAGGAAGCCCGCGGGCAGCAGTGCCTCGACACCCGTCTGGAGCGCGGCGAAGGTCTCCTCGATCCAGGCGACCGGCGCCTCGGACCAGGAGAACACCGCCTGGAAGATCACGAACAGCAGGCCAAGGAGGATGAGCGGCCCGGCGACGGGATGGAGCACCGCCTTGTCGATGACGCCGGTGAGACGGCGGGTCGGCGTTTCCCGGACCACGGCGCGCCGTGCGATGCGCTGCGCCTCGCGGCGCAGCTCGGCTTCGCTACGCGTCGCGTGCGGCACGAAGGCTCCGCGCGGCTGGCCATGGGCGGGCACTGCCGCCTCGATTGCCTCGCGCAGATGATCGAGCCCGCGCCGCCGCACCGCGACAGTGGGGATGACGGGCACGCCCAGATCCTCTGAAAGCTGTTTCGCATCCAGCTCCAGCCCGTCGCGCGTGGCGAGGTCCACCATGTTGAGCGCGACGATGCTCGGGCGGCCGAGCGCGATCAGCTCCAG
>JAFKLU010000346.1:0-30125 GCA_017304105.1 Sphingomonadales bacterium | reverse complement strand
TCGACCACGATCACCAGAATGTCCGGCTGGCGCTCGCCCTCCTGATAGCCGAACACGACATTGCGGGTGACTTCCTCGTCCGGGCTCTTGGCATCGAGGCTGTAGCTGCCCGGCAGATCGACGATGTCGACGTGGCGCCCATCCGCCAGCGCCAGCCGTCCGGCCTTGCGCTCCACCGTCACGCCCGGATAATTGCCCACCTTCTGCCGCGCGCCGGTCAGGGCGTTGAACAGGGCGCTTTTGCCGGCATTGGGATTGCCGACCAGCGCGATCATGCCCGTATGCTCCATCAGCTTGCGCCCGCCTCGCCCTCGATGTCCGCCCCCGTGCGGACGTGAATCGCGGCGGCATGGGCCGCGCGCATCGCCACGATCATGCGCCCGACGCGGCAGGCATGGGCCCCGCGACCGGCAAAACCCGCCCGGTGCAGCAGCTCGATCGAGGCGCCCTCGCAAAGGCCAAGCTCACGCAGCCGCTTGCCGTCCATCTCGGACATGGCGGTCCAGTCGACGGTGTCGACATAGGCGGGACGGTTGGGCGTGAGAGCGGTGAGGAGCACGGGCAAAACGGGAGTCTCAGGATGAATATGCGAGTGATTATCAATAAGGGGCGCCGGGGGCAAGCGGCGTTCGGAAAATACGCGATTTCGCTTCGCTGGCTCCGGGCTTGGCCAATCGGCCCGGCAGCAATCGGCGGAATGTCGGCCTAGTGCTGCCCGCGATAGCGCAGTCGCCCGAGAAAGCGCGCCATGTTGAAATGCATGTCCGACCCGAGCGTGAAACGCGCCTTGGCCTTCTCGAACCGCATGATTCCCTCGATGCGCCGGGCGAGGAAGGCGCGGGTTTCCGCATGATCCTCGCTCTCGTCGTTGACGAATACGAGCATCGTCGCGGCATAGACGGCGCCGAGCGTCGCGCGCTTGCTGTAGTGATTATAATCGACCGCCACGTCCCCGGCGGCCCGCCACATGACATCCGCCGCTCGCCATCCGAGCTGCGCCGCCCGCGTCACATGGGCGGGCATGGCAAGGATCGCCTGCGCGCGCCGGAGCGCCTCGCGATGGGGGGCGAGCAGGTCCAGCCGCGCCTCGACCAGCGCGGTGATTCGCTCCCTTATCTTCATG
Source organism: Sphingomonadales bacterium (assembly GCA_017304105.1). Taxonomy (GTDB): domain Bacteria; phylum Pseudomonadota; class Alphaproteobacteria; order Sphingomonadales; family Sphingomonadaceae; genus Sphingobium. The sequence continues at coordinate 29,002 of JAFKLU010000346.1, read as the reverse complement.
GCGCCGAGTTGCTCCGGGGCGAAGCGTGCGAGCATGGCGGCATCGATCGCCGCGAACCAGCCGTCGATCATCACCATCGCGCCGCCATCGAAGGCGAGCGCCGCGATATCGCGATCGACGCCGGCATGGTCGGCGGCCATGGCGACCGCATCGGCAGTCCAGCCGTCAAAGGCAGCATTGGCGGCGACGAGCGGCGCGAGACGGAGGCGCAGATCGTCGATCGTTTCGTCCGGAAGCAAGCCGGTCTCTTGGGTGGGCGGAGCAATCATCTCCTCCCTCTAGCGGATCGGAGCGGCGCTGTGGAGCGCTTGTCTTCTCTCGAAGGGATCCAAGAGGCACGGCCTGCAAGTTTTCCTTGTTCGGGGCATTCTTTGCTTTGGTTGAACAGGCCGGGAGCGGCGCCTAACTGAGCGACGCGCAGACTCGTTTCAAAATGCAATCGAATTTGGGAGATCCTGCATGACCAGCCTTTTCGACCCTCTCGCCATCGGCGACATCCTCCTGCCCAACCGCATCCTCATGGCGCCAATGACGCGCGCGCGGGGCACCCGCCAGCATGTGCCGCTGCCGCGCATGGTCGATTATTATGCGCAGCGCGCCGGCGCGGGCCTCATCATCTCGGAAGCCGCGCCGATCAGCCTGCATGGCGCGGGCTGGCCCTATTCGCCGGGCCTGTGGACGGAGGAGCAGACGGAGGCCTGGAAGCCGGTGACGCAGGCGGTGCATGCGGCGGGCGGCCGCATCTTCGCACAGCTCTGGCATATGGGCCGCGTCGTCCATCCCGCCATGTCGGGCGAGCAGCCGGTTTCCGCGAGCGCGACGACCGCGCCGGGCGAGGCGCATACCTATGAGGGCCGCCAGCCTTATGCTGAGGCGCGCCCGCTGCGGGTGGACGAGGTGCCGGCCCTGATCGCCGACTATGTGCGCGCGGCGCGGAATGCGATCGCCGCCGGTTTCGACGGTGTGCAGCTCCACGCCGCAAATGGCTATCTCATCGACCAGTTCCTGCGCGATTCGAGCAATCTGCGCACGGACGAGTATGGCGGCTCGATCGAGAACCGCACGCGCCTGCTGCTGGAAGTCACCCGCGCGCTCGCCGAGGCGGTGGGGCCCCAGCGCACCTCCGTGCGCCTCTCGCCCAATGGCGATTCGCAAGGCGTGATTGACAGCAATCCCGAGCCCCTGTTCACCCATGCGGTGCGGGAGCTGGACAAGATCGGCATCGCATTTCTCGAACTGCGCGAGCCGCGCGGCGATGCGATCACCCAGCCGCCGATCTCGCCGGCCATTCGCGCCAATTTCAGCGGCGTGCTGGTGCTGAACAGTGATTATACCCCGCAGGAAGCGGCCGAGGCTGTCGAGTCGGGCAAGGCGGACGCCGTGAGCTTCGGCCGACTGTTCATCGCCAATCCGGATCTGCCCGAGCGCATCCGGCGCGCATTGCCTCTTGCCGAGCCCAAGCCGGCCGCTACCTGGTATTCGCAGGAGGACGAGGGCTATGCGGATTATCCCAGCTACGAGGCGGCGGCCTAGGGCCCGCGCCCGAAGGATTGTCGGGCTTGCGGCGCTGATTGCGGTCGGCGCGCCGGTGGCCGCCGAGCCGACCGCAATCACGGTCCGCGTCATCGCGCGCGATGCGAAGTTCATCGGCACCTCCATGGGCGGCGTGCGTGTCACCTTGCGAGAGGTGGAGACGGGCCAGATGCTCGCGCAGGGCGTGACCGCCGGCGGCACGGGGGACACGCCGCGCATCATGCAGGCGAGCGGCCGCAACCCCAACCGCGCCGGTGACGGCGACGCGGCCTTCGCCGCCACGCTCGACATCGCCAGGCCGACGCTGGTCGAACTGGAGGCCGAAGGGCCGCTCGGTTTCCCCGGCTCGATGCTGCGCGTGACCGAGCGCCGCTGGCTGCTGCCCGGCGAGCCGGTGACGCAGGGTGAGGGCTGGACGGTCGAGTTGCCGGGCCTCGTCATCAGTCCAGAGGCGCAGGCGGCCGGCGGCAAGGCGGCGATCCGCGCCAAGGTCCAGCTGATGTGCGGCTGCCCGATCACGCCGGGCGGGGTGTGGGACGCGGCCGATTATCAGGTGACAGCGACGCTCTGGGAGGCCGGCAAGCGGGTCGCCGCCGCCCCGCTCACGTTCACGACCGCGCCGGGCGGCTATGGGGGCGAGATCGCCCTGCCCGGTAAGGGGCCTTACCGCCTCGGCCTGTTCGCGCTCAACCGGCGCACGGGGAATAGCGGTTTCACTGAGCTGACTATCGCGCAGTGACCGCCTGACTTCCCCGCACGCGCGAGCGGCTCAATCGCGGAAGCTGGTCGCAATCTCCAGCATACGGATCGCTGCCTTGGCCGCGCCGCCGCCCTTGTCGCTCTGTGCGGGATCGGCACGGACCAGCGCCTGCGCCTCGTTCTCGACCGTGAGGATGCCGTTGCCGATGGCGATGCCGTCCATGGAGAGCGCCATGAGGCCGCGCGCGCTCTCGTTCGAGACCACCTCGAAATGATAGGTCTCGCCGCGGATCACCACGCCGATCGCGACGAAGCCGTCATAGCGGCCGCTCTCCGCCGCCATGGCGATGGCGCCGGGCACTTCGAGCGCGCCGGGCACGGTCATCACGTCGACTTTGTGGCCGCCCTCTTCCAGCGCAGCCTTGGCGCCGGCGATGAGCAGATCGTTGAGATGGTCGTAGAAGCGGGCTTCGACGATGAGGAACTTGGCCATTGAGAGAGTCCTTTCGAGAAGGGAGAGATCAGGCGAGGGCGGCCCGGGCGATGACGCCCAGCGTACCGAGGGTGACGAGCAGCGCGCCGGCAATGCGCTGGGGGCTAAGCCGCTCCTTGAGCACGATTGCGCCGAGCAGCAAGCCGAAGATCACGCTCGTCTCGCGAAGGGCAGCGACCGCGCCGACCGGGGCGAGGCCGAGTGCGAAGAGCGCGGGGGCGAAGGCGATGATGGCGAGCACGCCCGCCAGAATGCCTGCCTTGCGATCATGCACCAGCAGGCCCAGGGCCGCGCCCTTGTAGCGCGCGAACAGCACCGCGGGGATCGGCAGCGAGCCGAGCAGGAAGAACCAGGCAATGAACGTCAGCATGTCCGGCGCCGCGCGCACGCCCTTGGCATCGATGACCGTATAGGCGGTGGTGAACAGGCCGGTGACAGCCGCCGCGACAAAGCCGCCGCGCGTGATCGACTGGCCGGTCGCGAGGCAGAGGATGCCGGCGCTCACCGTTGCGATGGCGACGAGCACCAGCCCGTCGAGGCGATCGCCCAGGAAGGCCATGCCGAGCAGGGCGGTGAAGATGGGGACGAAGCCGCGCGCGATCGGATAGGCGGTCGTGAAGTCGCTGAGCGCGTAGGAGAGCGAGAGCACCAGCTGGTAGATGGCGTGCACCGCCACTGCGGCGATCAGCCAGATCCACAAGTCTGCCGGCGGCAGGCCGACCCACAGCACGAGCGGCAGCGCCACCACGAATTCGCAGCAGCGGATCCAGGCCAGCACGGCGAGCTTGTTGTCGCCCGATTTGAGCATCGCGTGCGCCAGGGCGGAGGTGACCGCCGAGAACAGGGCGAGGCCCAGCCCCAGCGCGACGGTCGGGGCCACGCCGGACGCCTCAGAGACCGGTGATCGGCCGCTCCTCGACAACGGACAGGTCATAGCCGTCGAGCGCGATCAGATTATGATGGCTGTTGGTCAGCAGGATCATGTCGTGCACGCCAAGCTCGGAGAGGATCTGCGCGCCCACGCCATAATCGCGCAGCTCCTCGGCCGTGCGCATGACCTCCGGCATTCCGAGATTGCGCGCGGCGATCGTGCGGCTGTAGCCATCCGACGGGCGCCGGTTGATGAGCACGACCACGCCAGCGCCCTCCTCGCCGATCATCTCCATCGAACGGGCGAGCAGCCCGGAGCGCGGCCCATCCTCGCCGAAAATGTCGGCGAACAGGGAAATCTGATGCATGCGCACAAGGGTCGGTGTCTCGGCCGAAATATGCCCCTTGATCAGCGCGATCGTCTCGGAATCCGTCGCGCGATTGTAGAAACTGATCGCGCGCCAGTCGCCACCCCAGCGGCTGGTGAAGCCCACTTCGGAGCGGCGCTCCATCATGTGATCGTTGCGGCGGCGATAGGCGATGAGGTCGCGGATCGTGCCGATCTTGAGGCGGTGCTTCTGCGCGAAGGGGATGAGATCGTCGAGGCGGGCCATCGTCCCGTCATCCTTCATGATCTCGCAGATGACGCCGGACGGATTGAGCCCCGCGAGCCGCGCCACGTCGACCGCCGCCTCGGTATGGCCGGTGCGCACCAGCACGCCGCCATCGCGGGCGATGAGGGGGAAGACATGGCCGGGCGTCACAATGTCCTGCGCGCCCTTCATGGCGTCGATGGCGACGGCGACGGTGCGGGCGCGGTCGCCGGCCGAGATGCCGGTCGTGACCCCCTCGCGCGCCTCGATCGAGACTGTGAAGGCCGTCTCGTGGCGCGTGCCGTTGTTCGGGCTCATCAGATTGAGGCCGAGTTGCTCGACGCGCTGGCGGGTCATCGCCAGACAGATGAGCCCGCGGCCGTGAGTGGCCATGAAGTTGATCGCATCGGGCGTGGCCATCTGGGCCGGGATCACGAGGTCGCCTTCATTCTCGCGGTCCTCGTCGTCAACGAGGATGAACATGCGGCCGTTGCGCGCCTCGTTGATGATTTCCTCGGCGCTGGCGAGGGCGGTGCCATGTTCGCGCGCGGCGAGATAGGTCTCCAGCTTGCCCAGCGTCTCGGCGGTCGGGTTCCAGTCGGACTCGTCCAGCCGACGCAGGCTGTTGGCGTGGAGCCCGGCGGCACGGGCGAGGCCGGAGCGCGACAGGATGCCGTCGCGGACCAGCTTGCGGACATTGTCGATCAATTCGGTGCTCATGGCGAACGCCGTTATCACATCGTAATGTGATTACGCAATTGAGGAAATCACATCGACGGCCAGAAAATGCGTTCGTCAGCGCGTAGTCTTGGGCTGCCGGGATCAAGCGGCGGCGGCATGATCCTTCATGCGGGAAAGTGTGCGGGATGATGTTGAGGCCGAAGCTGGTGGAGCCGTTCCTGTCCTCGACGCTGTTCACGGTGAGCGAGACACCGTCGACGGTGATGGAGCCCTTGGCCGCGATATAGGGCGCGAGGTCTGCCGGCACGCGGATCACGACGCGGTGCGAGTCGCCCTCGGTCGTGATGCTCGTCACCTCGCCGATGCCATCGATATGACCTGTGACGATATGACCGCCCAGCTCATCGCCAATCTTGAGCGCGCGCTCCAGATTGAGCGCGCGGCCTTCGCTCCAGGCGCCTTGCGCGGTGCGCGAGACCGTCTCGGCGGAGAGATCGACCGCGAACCAATTCTCGCCCTTGTCGACCACGGTGAGGCACACGCCCGAGCAGGCGATGGAGGCGCCGATGGCGACCGTGCTCATGTCGTAATGGCAGCAGATGACGAGCCGCAGGTCGCCGCGCTGCTCGGCCGTGCGGATGGTGCCGATGTCGGTGACGATGCCGGTGAACATGCGATCTCCAGGGGCGAAAGGAAAGGGGGAGCGGCCCTCGCTCTATCCCGCCCGCTCGCGCTCGTAAACCTCAAGCCGGTCGGGCGCGAAGTCGCGCGTGTCGGTGAGGCGCCAGCGGCCATGCGCCGCGGCAAGATCGGTGAGGCCGATGTCCGCAAGGCCGGGCAGGCCGCCTCCGATCAGGATCGGCGCGCGATAGAGCAGCAGCCGGTCGACCAGATCGGCCGCGAGGAAGGCCGCCGCCACCCGTGCCCCGCCCTCGACGAGCAGATGATCGCCCGGCAGCGCGGCGATTTCCGCCGGCGTGCGAATGGCGAGCCAGCCTTCGGGCGCCGCGCCTGCGCTGCTCAGCAGCACGCGCTGCGGCGCGCGCGCTTCCAGTCCGGGCAGGCGGACGTCAAGGCGCGGTTCGTCGGCCTCCAGCGTTCCCCGGCCGACCAGGATCAGCTCGTGCCGCGCCCGCTCCAGATGGGCGTGGGCGCGCGCCGCTGGCCCGGTAATCCAGCGGCTGGTGCCGTCCGCCAGCGCGATGCAGCCATCGAGCGATGTGGCGAGCTTGAGGGTGACGAAGGGCCGCGCCGCGCGCTGGCGAGTGAAGAAGCCCGCCATGGCGGCCCGTGCCTGCGGCGCATGCGCGGCGGCGACCGCCACCTCGATCCCCGCTGCCCGCAACCGCGTGATTCCCGCGCCATTGGTGCGCACATCAGGATCGCCCGCCGCGATCAGCACGCGCGCGACGCCTGCCGCGATCAACAGATCCGTGCAGCAGGGGCCACGCGGCGAGACATGGGCGCAGGGCTCCAGGCTCACATAGGCCGTGCCGCCGCGCGCTCGATCGCCAGCCTGCGCCAGCGCGACAGCTTCGGCATGGGGCCGCCCGCAAGCACCGGTCCAGCCGCGCCCGGCGACGCGGCCATCGGCGTCGATCAGGATGCAGCCGACACTCGGGTTAGGCGCCGTGCGCGCCCGGCCGCGCTCGGACAGCGCGATGGCGGCGGCGAGCCAGGCCGCGTCAGCCTTTGCCGGCGGGGTGGTCAAGCTCAGCGCACCGCGGCGGGGGGCGTCCCCGGCAGGAAGGCGGGGTCGATCGCGGGCGACTTGCCCTCCCGCGCCTCGCGCTCCAGCGCCTCGGCCAGCTTCTTGCGGAGGTTCTTCTCGACCAGAGCCAGCGTTTCCTTGCGTTGCACGCGATTGCGCGCCTCGTCCTCACGCCAGTCGATGCCCACGCCATCGGCGAGCTTCTGGAATTGCTTCTGCTTCTTCTCCAGCGCGACCTCATATTTGGCGAGGTCGTCGAGCTGGCGGCGGATGATGTCGCTGTCCTTGCGGTCCGCCATCCAGCTTTCGACGTAGAAGATCTCGCGCTCCTTGGGCGGCTTGCGGGAATCGATCGCGAATCCCCAGAGCATGAAGGCGGTGACACCGATCGACAGCGCCAGGATCGTCCAGCGGTGCGGCCGGTCGGGTGAGAACATGTCGCGCAGATCAGCGAGCGCGCTGACGGGCGAAACCGGGCGGGGGAGGATGGCCATGGCGGTAACATAGGCGCCGGCCGCCCCGTTGCAAAGCGGGGCGGGATGGATGGGTGCGGCAGACGGTGTCGGCACCGGGGCGCCTCCCTGCGGACCGCCTCCCCTCAGGCGAGCGCCCCGGCCTGCTTTCACCTCTCCAGCTGGAAGCGCACCGTCATGGTCTGGCTTGATTCGATCGCCACGCCGTCGCGCGTCGCGGGCACGAAGCGCCAGCTCCGGAGCGCCTGCCGCCGCGTCTCTTCAAAGAAGATCGGGTTGCTGGCCGAGACCAGCTCGATCGCAGTCACGCGCCCGCGCGCATCGATGGTGACGCGGACGGTCACATTGCCCTCCAGCCCGTCCCGCCGCATCGCCGGGGGGTAATCGGGACGGAAGGCATCGGCGAAGCGGGGATCGGGGCGGGCCCTGACGGTGACCGGCTCGGGCCTGACTGGCGGCAGGACGTCGCCCGCGCCGGGGAAGGACGGTGGCGTGACCGTGCCGGTGAAGGGCAGGTCCCTCGTGAGGTCGACGATCGAGTCCGCGGCGGTCGGCACCGGATCGGCCGGACGGGGCGTCGCCTTGGGGACGTCGACCTTGCTCGGCTCCGTCGTGGGCGGATCGTTGACGGGCGGTGGCGGGGGCGCGAGATCGATGAAGCGGATCCTCAGCGGCGGGTCGCCGGCTGGCGTGACGATCGCAGCAGGGATGGCGATCAGCAGCGCGATCGCCCCTCCATTCAAAACCGCCGCCGCCGCAAAGGCGCCGGGCGAGCGACGATTGGAATAGCCGGAACGGGACACGGACAAGTCAGTCATGACACCTCTCCACCTTGTTAGTGATGATATACTATCACGATACAAGGTCTCATCAACCGAATTTTGGCAGGAGGAAGAGTGTGCCGGGAATGGCCGGGCCGCTTTGCCGTGGCCTATGCGTCGCTTGTCGGAAGGGCTGTCGGTCTGCCCCTCTCCCTTGCAGGATCGTGTGCGAAACGCGGCCGGAGATCGTTTGCACACCAGCCCCGACCCGGTCCGGGTGACGTCGATCATTTCGCAACGCTCCAAGGGAGACGGGCAGGCGTTTGCAATTGATGGGGATGCCGCTGAAGGGGGCGTCCTCGCGCTCGCGTCTATCCGGCCGCTGCCGCCGCCCCGAGCCGCGCCAATACCCGCTCCCGGCCGATCAGCGGCAGCAGCGCGGCCATGTCCGGGCCGTGATCCATGCCGGTGAGCGCCAGACGCAGCGGCAGAAACAGCGCCTTGCCCTTGCGGCCGGTCATTTCCTTGAGCGTGCCGGTCAGCGCATGCCAGGGGTCGCCATCGAAATCGATGGTCCGCACCACGTCGGCCGCCTGCGCGACATAGGCGCGGTCTTCCTCGCCGAGCGCGGGCGGGGCGATGTCTCCGGCCAGCACGGGCACGAAGGCCGCGGCTTCCTCGATCATCGCGAGATTGGGCCGCACCACCGGCCAGGCGCGCGCGTCGATCTGCGCCGGCAGTCGGTCGCTCACCGCCTCATAAGGCAGCAGATGCACGATCTTCTGGTTGAGCGTGGCGAGTTCCTCGTCCGAGAAGCGCGCCGGCGCCCGGCCGAAATGCGCGAAGTCGAAGCGCTCGACCAGCGGCGCCAGGTCGGTGACGGGCTCGACCGGATCGCTCGTGCCGAGGCGCGCGAGCAGCGCGGTGATCGCCAGCGCCTCGATCCCTGCCTCGCGCAGTTCGCTGATGCCGAGCGAGCCGAGCCGCTTGGAGAGCTTGCCCTCCGAGCCGGTGAGCAGGGCCATATGCGCGAACTGCGGGAGCGCCCCGCCCAGCGCGCTGAACATCTGGATCTGCGTCGCGGTGTTGGAGACATGGTCCTCGCCGCGCAGCACATGGGTCACGCCCATGTCGATATCGTCGATCACCGAGGGGAGCATGTAGAGCCAGCTCCCGTCCGCGCGGCGGATGACCGGATCGGAGAGCAGATGCGGCTCGAAATGCTGCGGCCCGCGCACGAGATCGGTCCACGCGATCGGCGCGCCATGATCGAGCTTGAAGCGCCAGTGCGGCCGCTCGCCCGTTGCCTGTTTGGCGGCGATCTCGTCCGCGCTCAGGGCGAGCGCGCCCCGGTCATAGACAGGCGGCAGTCCCCGGCCGAGCAGCACCTTGCGCTTGAGGTCCAGCTCCTGCGCACTTTCGAAGCAGGGATAGACCCGGCCGGCGGCGCGCAACTCCTCGAAACGGGCCTCGTAGAGCGCAAAGCGCTCGGACTGGCGCACCTCGCCCGCCATGGAGAGGCCGAGCCAGGCGAGATCGGCGCGGATCGCCTCGACATAGCGCTCCTCGCTCCGCTCGGTGTCCGTATCGTCGATGCGCAGCAGGCATTGGCCGCCCATCTTGCGCGCCCACAGCCAGTTGTGGAGCGCGGCACGGATATTGCCGACATGGAGATTGCCGGTCGGCGAGGGTGCGAAGCGGGTGATGACGGTCATGGCGCTCACGCTGTCCGGAAGGCGTTGGTGATCGGGTAGCGCCGGTCGCGGCCGAAATTGCGCCCGCCCAGCTTCACGCCCGGCGGCGACTGGCGGCGTTTATATTCGGCGATGTAGAGCAGCCGCTCGATCCGCGCGACCGTCTCGCGCTCGAAGCCCATGGCGACGAGCTGGTCGACCGCCTTTTCCTGCTCGACGAGGCCGTAGAGGATCGGGTCCAGCACCTCATAGGGCGGCAGGCTGTCCGAATCCTTTTGGCCTTCGCGCAGTTCGGCCGTGGGCGGCTTGGTGATGACGCGTTCGGGCATCACCGGGCCATTCGGGCCGAGCATCAGGCTGCTGTGGTTCTCATTGCGCCAGCGCGAGAGGTCGAAGACGGTGGTCTTGTAGGCGTCCTTGAGCACGGAATAGCCGCCGGCCATGTCGCCATAGATGGTCGCATAACCCACGCTCATCTCGCTCTTGTTGCCCGTGGTGAGCAGCATGTGGCCGAACTTGTTGGAGAGCGCCATCAGCGTGACGCCCCGGATGCGCGACTGGATATTCTCCTCGGTCAGGTCCGGCTTGCGACCCTCGAACGCCTCGCCGAGCATCGCGTCGAACGCCTCCGTGCCCGGCACGATCGAGATGGTGTCCAGCCGGCAGCCGAGCATGGTCGCGCAGCCCTCGGCATCGTCGAGGCTTTCCTGACTGGTGAAGCGCGAGGGCAGCATCACGCACCAGACCCGATCCGCGCCCAGCGCATCAACTGCGACCGCCGCGGAGAGCGCGCTGTCGATGCCGCCCGAGAGGCCGAGCACGACGCCGGGGAAGCGATTGCGGTTCACATAATCGCGCAGGCCCACGAGCATGGCATGATAGATATCGGCGGGATGCTCGTCGAGCGCATGGACCGTGCCGGGCAGGCAGACCCACTGGCCGTTCTCGTCCGGCACCCAGTCGGTGATGACCAGCGCTTCCTCCCAGTCGGGCAGCATGTGCGCGATGGAGCCGTCCGCATTGAGCACGAAGGAGGCGCCGTCGAACACCAGCTCGTCCTGCCCGCCAACGCGGTTCAGATAGAGGATCGGCAGGCCGGTCTCATGCACGCGGGCGGCGCACACGCCTTTGACGCGGCGATCATCCTTGCCGACTTCATAGGGGCTGCCATTGACGTTGATGAACAGCTGCGCGCCCCGGTCGGCCAGATGGCTCGTCACGAACGGGAACCAGACGTCCTCGCAGATCGGCAGGCCGATCTTCACGCCGCGAAATTCCACCGGATCGGGCAGCGGGCCGGGCGCGAACAGGCGCTTCTCGTCGAACGTGCCGTAATTGGGCAGCTCGCGCTTCTGGCGGATCGCGACGATCTTGCCGCCATCGAGCAGCGCCACGCAATTGAACAGCAGGCCGCCATTGGCGATGACGGTGCCGACGAGCATGGCCGGGCCGCCATCGGCCGTCGCGGCGGCAAGGCGGTGCAGCTCCACCTCGGCGCGCGCCGCGAGGGCGGGCTTGAGCACGAGATCCTCGGGCGGATAGCCGACGAGCTGCAACTCGGGATAGACGATAAGGTCCGCTCCGGCGGCTGCGGCATCCGCCCGCCAGGCGAGCATGGCCTCGGCATTGCCGGCGAGATCGCCCACGCTCTGGTTGAGCTGGGCCATGGCGATACGGAGGCGCTCGGTCATGTCCCGCGCTCTAGTGTGATTTTTCCGGGCGGGCAAATGATGCGCACCTGTCCCGCGCCTTGTCGTCAAACCGTCATACGAGACTTTTCACGCCCCCCATCGCCCGCTAAGGGGCGCTTGAGAACGCAGCCATCAGGGGCCCCCGACATGAAGCTCATTTCCGGCAACGGCAATCTGCCGCTGGCGCAGGCGATCGCCGATTATGTGGAGCTGCCGCTCACCCAGGCGAGCGTGCGGCGATTCGCCGACGAAGAGGTCTTCGTCGAGATCCACGAGAATGTGCGCGGTGAAGACGTGTTCGTCCTCCAGTCGACGAGCTACCCCGCCAACGACAATCTGATGGAACTGCTCATCATGATCGATGCGCTCAAGCGCGCGTCGGCCAAGCGCATCACGGCGGTGGTTCCCTATTTCGGCTATGCCCGGCAGGACCGCAAACCCGGCCCCCGCACGCCGATCTCGGCCAAGCTGGTTGCGAACCTCATCACCACGGCGGGCGCCAACCGCGTGCTCTCGGTGGATCTCCACGCGGGCCAGATCCAGGGCTTCTTCGATATCCCGACGGACAATCTGTTCGGCGCGCCGGTGATGTCCGCGGACATTCAGGCGCGGTTCGGCCATGAGAATCTGATGGTCGTCTCGCCGGACGTGGGCGGCGTGGTGCGCGCCCGCGCGCTGGCCAAGCGGCTCGACAATGCGCCCCTCGCCATCGTCGACAAGCGCCGCGAGCGCGCCGGCGAATCGGAAGTGATGAACATCATTGGTGATGTTACGGGCCGCTTCTGCATCCTGATCGACGATATCGTCGACTCGGCGGGCACGCTCTGCAACGCTGCCGGGGCGCTCAAGAAGGCGGGCGCGACCGATGTGGTCGCCTATGTGACGCATGGCGTGCTTTCGGGCGGCGCCGTGGCGCGCGTGGATGGATCGCAGCTGCGCGAACTGGTCATCACCGACACGATCCTCGCGACCGATGCCGTCGCGGCTTCCTCGCGCATCCGCCAGCTGCCCATCGCCCCGCTGCTCGGCGAGGCGATCCGCCGCATTGCGGACGAGAGCTCGGTCAGCTCGCTGTTCGACTGATCGCGTCAGCGCATCCAGAGCCATGGCCCGGCCACCGGGCCGCCGAGCACGGGATGCAGCCAGGTCGCGGCGAACCAGAGGGCCAGCCCGCCGATCAGCGGTATGGTGCCGGGCATCGCCGCGCCCCAGCGGGCGCGCCCCGACAGCAGCGCCGCAAACGGCACGAAACTGGTGCGTGCCTGCCAGTCGCGCCAGGGCTGGCCAATGATCTGCGCCTTCTTCGCATCCTGGCCCAGTGCCCCGACGAGGGCGAGGCCGCCAATGCCCGCGGCGATGATGAGGTTTCGGCCCGTGCCCCAGAGCGACGCGTGGACGATGGCCCAGAGGATGAAGGACCACATCATGGGATGGCGCGTGACCGCATAGACGCCGCGCGCCTGATCGGGGAATTTGGGCGAGGCGCCCGGATCGACCATCGCGGGATTGCCGATCAGCGAGCCGACCAGCAGCACCGCGGCGATCAGCATGACGAGGCTCGCGGCGTGCCAGACGCCGGTGCTTGCCACCCATTGCGGTGCCTGCGTGGGCGCGCTCCAGGCGAGATAGACCGTGGCGCCGAAGGTGATGAAGGCAATCACGACATAGAGGCCGAGCAAGCCCCGCTCGCCCAGCGCCCTGACCAGTGGCGCGCGCAGCGGATGCGACATCAGCAAATGCGTGGCGACGAAGCTCGCCATGGCGAGCGCGAGAAGTGTCATCGAGTCCATGAGCAAGGCTCCCTCCCGAGGCCGGCAAACTACGCCAGTGCGCGTGCCCTTGCCAATTCCCCAATGGGGAGGCGTTGCTAAGGCTGGCCTTGTGCGGCGCGCGCTGCCAATAGGGCGCGATGAGTCCCGTCGCCCTGCCCACCAGTCCGGACGCGCCGTTCGTCCTGCTCGATGATGCGCGGGCGGAGGGCGCGAGCGCGTCCATGCTGTTCCGCGATCCGGTGCGCACTATCCGGGCCGACACCATGGCGCAGGTGCTCCCGGCGCTGGAGGCGGTCGAGTCAGCGGTGGCGAGCGGGCTCCATGCCGCGGGCTATCTGAGCTACGCCGCCGGCCATGCCTTCGAGCCGCGCCTTGCCGGCTATGTGCCGCGCGAGGGCGATGAGGGGCCGCTGCTGTGGTTCGGCCTGTTCGACGCGCCGCAGACCATCGCGCCCGATGCGGTGCCGGCGTTGCTCCCAGCACCGGACCGCAAGGCGGTCGGCCGCGTTGAGCCGCTGATCAGCCGGGCGGACTATGGCCGCGCCATCGCCAGCGTGCTCGATTATATCCGCGCGGGCGACATCTATCAGGCCAATCTGACGTTCCTCGCCTCAGTGGCGATCAGCGGCGATCCGCTCGCCGCTTATGCCGCGATCCGGCCACAGGCCGCCGCCGGCTATGGCGCGCTGGTCCGCCATGATGGGCGGCACCTGCTCTCCTTCTCGCCGGAAAGCTTCTTCAGCCTTGAAGACGGCCGCATCGAGACGCGGCCAATGAAGGGGACCGCACGGCGCGAGGCCGACCCGGCGCAGGACGCGGCGGCGATCGCGCTGCTCGCTGCCGATCCCAAGCAGCGCGCCGAAAATCTCATGATCGTCGACCTGCTGCGCAATGATATCTCGCGCGTGACGCGGGCAGGCAGCGTCAAGGTGCCGGCGCTGTTCACCGTGGAGACCTATCCGACCATCCACCAGATGATCTCCATCGTGGAAGGCAGGCTGCGCGACGGGCTGGGGCCGGTCGACGTGCTGCGCGCTCTCTTCCCCTGCGGTTCGATCACCGGCGCGCCAAAGCTGCGCGCCATGGAAATCATTACAGAGGTGGAACGTTATGGCCGCGGCCTTTATACAGGCAGCATCGGCCATATCTCGCCCGATGGAACGGCGCGCTTCAACGTGGCGATCCGCACCATCTCGCTGGAAGAGGGGGCGGCATCGGGGGTGGTTGGTCTCGGTTCGGGCATCGTGGCGGATAGTCAGCCGGATGCCGAATGGCAGGAATGTCTCGACAAGGCGCGGTTCATCGCCGCGCACCAGGAAGGATACAGGTGAGCGGCGAGCAAGTCCGGTTCGATCTCGTCGAGACGATGGCTTTCGATCCCGCGGTCGGGGTGCCCATGCTCGAGCGCCATATCGCGCGGCTGCAGGCCAGCGCCACCGCGCTCGGCTTCAAGCTCGATCGGCATGCGCTGCGCAACGAGCTGCAGGCGGCGACCTTCGGCTTCGTCGAGCCCAAGCGGGTGCGCGTGCTGCTCGCGCCCGGCGGCGCCATGGCCGTGGAAGTGCGCGAGGCGACGCCCTGGCCCAAGGCGATCGTGCAGGTGAGCATCGTGCCCCGCCCGCTGCCGGGGGACGATCCGCGCATCCTCCACAAGACCACGGACCGGCGCCACTATCAGGCGGCGCTCAAGCGCGGCGGCACATTCGAGGTGCTGCTGACCGACGAGCAGGGCTATCTCACCGAGGGCTGCTTCTCTTCCATATTCGTGGAGCGGGGCGACCGGCTGCTGACGCCGCCCCTGTCGCGCGGGCTGCTGCCCGGCGTGCTGCGCCAGAGCCTGATCGACATGGGCGAGGCGGTGGAAGCGGACCTGCGTCCGCACGATCTGGACGGCGGCTTCTTCATCGGCAATGCCGCCCGCGGTCTCGTAGCGGCAAGCGTGGTTGCGCCCAAGGTTGCGCGGGGCGGCTGAGCGCACTATGGACCGCGCCGTCCGGGCGCCCGCCCGGACATGATTGCGCACGCATCCCTGACCTTCAGGAGTCACTCATGCCCCGGACTTCCGCCGCCCTCGGCCGCATCCAGCCCAGTGCCACGCTCGCCATGACCGACCGTGTCATCGCGCTCAAGCGCGAGGGCAAGGACATTATTGGCCTCTCGGCCGGCGAGCCGGACTTCGACACGCCTGATTTCATCAAGGATGCGGCGATTGCCGCGATCCGCAACGGCCAGACCAAGTACACCAATGTCGACGGAACCGCCGAGCTCAAGGAAGCGATTGCCGGCAAGTTCAAGCGCGATAACGAGCTGAGCTACGCGCCCGGCCAGATCAGCGTGAACTCGGGCGGCAAGCACACCCTGTTCAACGCGCTGCTCGCGACCGTGGAAGCCGGTGACGAGGTCATCATTCCCGCGCCTTACTGGGTCAGCTATCCCGACATCGTGAACTTCGCGGGCGGCACGCCGGTCATCGTCTCGGCCGGTGCGGATCAGCTCTACAAGATCCTGCCCGAGCAGCTGGAAGCGGCGATCACGCCCAAGACGCGCTGGGTGCTGCTCAACTCGCCTTCCAACCCGACGGGCGCTGCCTATTCGGGCGAGGAGCTGTTGGCGCTCGGCGAAGTGCTGCGCCGCCACTCGCATGTGCTGATCCTCACGGACGACATGTACGAGCACGTCTGGTATGCGCCGACCCCGTTCAAGACGATCGCGCAGGTCTGCCCGGATCTCTACGATCGCACGCTGACCGTGAACGGCGTCTCCAAGGCCTATTCGATGACCGGCTGGCGCATCGGCTATGCCGGCGGGCCGCAGTGGATCATCAAGGCGATGGCCAAGCTGCAGTCGCAGTCGACCTCCAACCCCTGCTCGATCAGCCAGGCGGCGGCGACGGCCGCGCTCAACGGCGACCAGGACTTCCTCATCGAGCGCAACGAGGCCTTCCGTCGTCGTCGCGATCTCGTTGTCGCCATGCTGAACGACGCGCCGGGCCTCAACTGCCCGACCCCGGAAGGCGCCTTCTATGTCTATCCGGACGCCGCGGGCTGCATCGGCCGCAAGACGCCGGACGGCAAGACGATCGAGACCGACGAGGATCTGATCAACTACTTCCTCGAGGCGGGGAATGTCGCGGCCGTGCATGGCGCGGCGTTCGGCCTCGCGCCGGCCTTCCGCGTGAGCTACGCGACGTCGGAGGAGATCCTCAAGAAGGCGTGCACGCGCATTCAGGAAGCCTGCGCGGCGCTGAAGTAACGATTTGCGGGCCCTCCCCCCCGGCGGGGGAGGGCGCCGTCCTGCGGCGATTCGGCCCGCCTTACGACCAGCGAAGCTTGACGCGCGCGGGTCCGCTCACCAACTTTCCTTCTTAGCCCGGCATCTGTCCGGCTTTGGGAGAGTCCCATGCGTGCCCTGAACAACGCTGCCCTGCCGCTCTTCGCCGCCTTCGCTCTGGTCATTGCCCCCGGTCTGCTGGTCCCGCAACGCGCCATAGCCGCCGAAGAGATCCGCCTCGCACCTGTCCCCGCCATTGACGAACAGGGAGGCGGCGCGCGCACCGCGACTGCCTATTTTGCCGGCGGCTGCTTCTGGGGCGTTGAAGGGGTCTTCTCCCATCTCAAGGGCGTCAAAAGCGTCGTTTCCGGTTATGGCGGCGGCCCGGCGAACCTGCGTGTTGACTATGAAAAGGTCGGCGCCGGACGGACCGGCTATGCCGAGGCGGTGCGGGTGATCTACGATCCGAGCCAGGTCAGCTACGGCACGCTACTGCGCGTGTTCTTCTCGGTGATCACCGATCCCACCACGCTCAATTATCAGGGCCCCGATTACGGCACGCAGTATCGCTCGGCCCTCTTCCCGCAGAGCGCGGAGCAGGAGAAGGTCGCCAAGGCCTATCTCGCCCAGATCGGCAAGGCCGGCCTGTGGAAAGACCCGATCGTGACGAAAATCGAGGCGGTCGGCCGCTTCCAGCCAGCCGAGGACTATCATCAGGACTTCATGAAGCGGAACCCGGACCACGGCTATATCCGCCGGTGGGATGCGCCCAAGCTCGCGGCCTTCAAGAAGCTGTTCCCGCAGCTCTACAGGGCCACGCCGTCCGCCTGATTCGGCGCATCCACGCGCTTCGCCGGCGCCCTCGCGTCAGTCCTTGTCGAACAGCGCCGCGAGTTGTTCCACCATGGCGCCGCCAAGCTGCTCTGCGTCCATGATGGTGACGGCGCGGCGATAATAGCGCGTGACGTCATGCCCGATGCCGATGGCGATCAGTTCGACCGGCGAGCGCGTCTCGATCCACGCGATCACCTGCCGCAGATGGCGCTCCAGATAGGTGCCGTTGTTCACGGAGAGCGTCGAATCATCGACCGGCGCGCCATCCGAGATGACCATGAGGATGCGCCGCTCTTCCGTCCGCGCGATCAGGCGGTTGTGCGCCCACAGCAGCGCCTCGCCGTCGATATTCTCCTTGAGCAGCCCCTCGCGCATCATCAGGCCCAGATTGGCCTTGGCGCGGCGCCAGGGTTCATCCGCCTGCTTGTAGATGATGTGGCGCAGGTCGTTCAGGCGGCCGGGCTTGGGCGGCCGGCCGGCGGCGAGCCATTGCTCGCGGCTCTGCCCGCCCTTCCAGGCGCGCGTGGTGAAGCCGAGAACCTCGGTTTTGACGCCGCAGCGCTCCAGCGTGCGTGCCATGATGTCGGCGCTGATCGCGGCGATGCCGATCGGCCGCCCGCGCATGGAGCCCGAATTGTCGATGAGCAGGGTGACGACGGTGTCGCGGAAGTCGGTGTCCCGCTCCACCTTGTAGGAGAGCGAATGGGTGGAATCGATGACGATGCGGGCGAGTCGCGCCGCATCGAGCAGGCCTTCCTCCTGGTCGAAGTCCCAGATCCTGTTCTGCTGCGCCATCAGGCGGCGCTGCAGCCGATGCGCGAGCTTGGAGACGGCGCCCTGGAACGGGGCGAGCTGCTGGTCGAGGAAGCCGCGCAGCCGCGCCAGCTCCTCCGCGTCGCACAGGTCCGTGGCGGTGACCGTCTCGTCGAATTTCGTCGTATAGGCGGTATAGTTGAAGTCGGGCGGCAGGTCCGAGAAGGGCCGGTTGGGCCGCACCGGCAGGACGCCCTCGTCGTCCTGCGCATCGCCTTCGCCCTCTTCATCCGAGTCGGAATCGTCTTCCTGGCGCTCGTCGCTGGTTTCCTCGCTCGGCTCGCCTTTGTCCTCGCCCCGCGTTTCAGCGCGCGACTGGTCTTCCTCCTCGGACTCGTCCTCGTTCTTTTCCTCGTCCTGCTGGTCCTGCTCGCCGTCCTGCTCCTCCTCGTCCTGATCGGGCGATTCGGGCGGCACCTCGGCCCGCACCAGCTCCAGATGCTCCAGCATGGAGAGCACCATTTCCTGAAAGGCCTGCTGGTCGTCGAGGCAGAGCGCGAGTCGGTCGAAATCGTCCGCCGCCTTCTCGTCGATCCAGTCGCGAAGGAAGGCGATGCCCTTTGCGGCCTCGGGCGGGGGCGCCTCGCCGGTCAGCTTCTCGCGCAGCAGCAGCGCGACCGCGCCCTGAATCGGCACTTCGTTCGCCGACTGGGCGCGCGTGATCGGGTCCGCATGGGTCCGCATGTCGAGCGCGGCGGCGAGATTGGCGCGCATCCCGGGATAGTTTCTGGACCCCAGCGCCTCATAGCGCACCATCTCCACCGCGTCGTAAACGGCGCGGGCGGCCGGTTCGCTCGGCGCGCGGGCATTGTGCAGCTTGGCGTTGTGATGGCGCAGCTTGAGCGCGAAGCTGTCGGCGAAGCCGCGCGCCAGCGCCACCTGCTCGGGCGGCAGGTTGCGGGTGGGCGTGGGCACCTTGATCTGCTTGCCGGCGAGATGTGGCGCGTCCGCGGTAAAGCCGAGCTCGATCTCGGAATCATGCGCCACGGCGCGTGAGGCGCCCGCGAGGACGTCCTTGAAGCGTTCGAGCTGGGAGCGATCGGCCATGTGCCGGGGCTGGGCCAGGGAGGGGCGGCTGTCAAGTCTCCGGAGCCACGGGCAGGGCTGTCGAAACCGGGATTAACTTTCGGACCCGGACCTGTCTCGCTGCGAGACAGGCTCCTAAAACAGGAATTGGGGGCGTGAAGTTGGGATTCCTTCAACCAATTCGCGCTATCGCAATCTCGGGGACGTTGCCGTGGGCGTTGGGACGACGCGGCTCGCAATTTAGGACGACTTGGCCATGATCCGCACTGCCTGCCTCGCCGCGACGCTTCTTGCCGGTGCCCTGCTGCCGGCGGCGCACGCCAGCGCGGCCATCAGCATCAACAGCCGGATCAGCCAGATCGTCGACGTTCTGCGCAGCGATTCGCAGTTCAATCGCGGCACCTTCTCCTTTTCGGTGAATACGCCGGGCGGTTCGACGAGGCTGTTCAAGGGCCTGTCCGGCGCCCGGAACTTCAACAATTTCGTCATGCTCAATGAGTGGGTTGCGAAGTCCGGCAAGAAGAGCGCGTACCAGGGCGGCTCCTACCAGTTCACGCACGGCGTTCTGGACAGCTATTTCGGCGAAGGCGAGGACGAGGAAAAGTCGCCCTACGAAGGCAGCCAGTACAAGTTCACCCATTCGGCGCTGGGCAGCTATTTCGGCGACGAGCCCGATTCCGCCCCGATGGAACCCGCTGCGTTCATGCGCATGGCCGCGCCGGAAGATGAGCGGTTTCGCTCCATCCAGAGCGTCACGGTCGTCCCCGAGCCGGCGAGTTGGGCGATGATGATCGTCGGCATGGGCTTCGCGGGCGCCATGATGCGCCGGTATCGCCGCGCTTCCTTCGCCTGACGCGCTTCGTCCCGGCGCGGTTTGTGAACGGGCGGCCTTGCCGGGAACCCGATTTTTCATCGCGATGCAACGCGGAATATCCTGCGCCGCACAACATTTCATGTCGCGTCATGCACGATCCATCGGCCTTGCGGGCTGGAAACGGGACAGGCGGCGATGCCCCGGTTGCGCAATGCGCAAGCGCGCTGGAGGCGGGTCAAAAGGCTGAAATCGCCAGAAATTCAAATAATATAACGCCAAATCAATAACATGATTGACGCCGCGCCGGGCGATCAGAACCCGGATGGCTTCCACTCATTTCCTCGATGTCTGCGCTCCATGCAATTGCCTGTTCGGCCCATCCATGAGAGTTTCCTTTTGCTGCGCCGCAAGATAAAGGCGACGCGTCACTCTTCCGACGGTGAAAGCCGAGTGGGCCGGAAGGGCGCGGTGCAGTGGCATCGATCATGAAAACTGGCCGGCTGCCGGTCAGCCATGAGTGAGTGGGAGATTCTATGTTCGATTCAGCGCTCAAGCTAGGGGCCGTGACCCTTGCGCTCGCTGCGGCCATGCCGGCCGGCGCGGGGGTGGAGATCGCTGCGCCCGCACCCGTCGCGCGCGCCCTGGCGGCTGCGCCCGTTCGTCTGGCCGGGCAGCCGGCTTATTATTCCAGCGCCTGGTATAGCGCGGATTATGGCAAGCTGGTCGTCATGGCCGATCTGCCTGCCGCGTCCTACATGGCGTCGGCGCCGGCGCCGATGCTGATCACCGAGCGGACGGCCTCGATTCTCGCGGCACCCCTTAGCTGGGCCATGATGACGACCGGCCTGCTGGCGATCGGCTGGACGATGCGCTCGCGCCTCAAGGTCACGAACGTCTCGTTCGTCTGAGCGGGGCGCCGCCCGGCGCCCACTCCCTGCCGCCGGTCAGCCTGCCTTGCCGACCACGCTCTCCGGCAGATCCTTGCCGAACACGCGCTGATAATATTCGGCCACCAGCGCCCGCTCCGCCTCATCGCACTTGTTGAGGAAGGAGAGGCGGAAGGCGAAACCGGTATCCTTGAAGATCAGCGTGTTCTGCGCCCAGGAGATGACGGTGCGCGGGCTCATCACGGTCGAGATGTCGCCATTGATGAAGCCCTGCCGGGTCAGCTCGGCGACGCGGATCATCTTGTTGACCTCTTCGCGGCCGCCGGCATGATCATATTCGCCCGACTTGGCGAGCACGATCTGCGCCTCGGTCTCGGCCGGGAGATAGTTGAGCGTCACGACCAGATTCCAGCGGTCCATCTGGCCCTGGTTGATCTGCTGCGTGCCGTGATAGAGGCCGGTCGTGTCGCCGAGGCCCACCGTGTTGGCGGTGGCGAACAGGCGGAACCAGGGGCTGGGGCGGATGACGCGGTTCTGATCGAGCAGCGTCATCTTGCCGTCCGCTTCCAGCACGCGCTGGATCACGAACATGACGTCCGGGCGGCCCGCATCATATTCGTCAAAGACCAGGGCGACCGGGCGTTGCAGCGCCCAGGGCAGCAAGCCTTCCTTGAACTCGGTGACCTGCTGGCCGTCCTTGAGGACGATCGCATCGCGCCCGACGAGATCGATGCGGCTGATATGCGCGTCGAGGTTGATGCGGATGCACGGCCAGTTGAGGCGCGCGGCGATCTGCTCGATATGGGTCGACTTGCCGGTGCCATGATAGCCCTGCACCATGACGCGGCGGTTGTACGCAAAGCCCGCGAGGATCGCGAGCGTGGTGTCCGGATCGAACACATAGGCCGGGTCGGTGTCCGGCACGCGCTCGTCGGCCTCGGAGAAGGCTGGGATTTCCATGTCGATGTCCACGCCGAAAACGTCGCGCGCATTCACCTTGAGGTCGGGCGCGTCCAGCAGCACTTCGCTGCGCATATCAGCATTGGTGTTCGGAATGTCGGTCATCTGCGTCATCTTCCTGCGAGTCATACGCCCCTAACCGATCGGGGAAGGCTGTGTCGATAGATGAGCGCTATGCGGCGGGTCCGGTCACGCGGCCCATTGGGCAAGATCCGGCTCCAGGCCGATCAGCGCAAGGCCATGGGCGATGGAGGTGAGCTCGCCGCCGCGCGCGAGGCGTTCGGTGCCGAATCGGCGCTCGAACATCGCCCGGATGGCGGGGATCAGGGATGAGCCGCCGGTGAGGAAGACGCGGTCGATGGCCTCCGGGGTGACCTGAGCCCTGGCGAGCGCAAGGTCGATCGTCGCCTCGATCCGGGCGAGGTCCGGCGCGATCCATTGCTCGAACTGCGCGCGCGTCACCTCGGCCTCGATGCGCAACTCATCGCTCTCGAAATGGAAGGGCGCTGTGTCCGCGTCGGAGAGGCGGCGCTTGAGCGTGCCGACCGCATCGTAGAGCGCATAGCCCAGCTCCTGCTCGATCACGGCGATCATGCGGCCGATCGCGTCCGGCTCGACGGCGCTGCGCTTGAGGCGCGCGAGCTCCTCCAGCGTGCCGCGGTTGCGCATCAGGGCGAGTCGCGACCAGTCCGCGAAATCCGCGAAGTAGCTGCGCGGTATCTCCAGCTCCTTGTCGAAGGAACGATAATGGCTGCCCTTGCCGAGCATGGGCAGCACGAGATGATCCACGATGCGATAGTCGAACCGGTCGCCCGCAATGCCCACGCCCGCCGAGCCGAGCGGCACGCAGCGCTGCGCCGCGCCGGGCTCTGCGACGCGCACGATCGAGAAGTCGCTGGTGCCGCCGCCGAAGTCCGCGACCAGCACCGTGGCCGGCTCGGTGAGGCGGCTCGCATAGCTGAACGCGGCGCCGAGCGGTTCGTAGACATAATGGATCCGGGTGCCGAAGGCGGCGAACATGGCGTCATAGCGTTGCCGCGCCAGCGCCTCGTCGGGCCGGGCGCCGGCATAGGCGACCGGGCGACCGACGATGATGTCGGACGGGCGATCGTCAAGGCGCCCGCCGGCATGGGCGATCATCCGCTCGAGGAAGGTGATGCCGAGCTGGTCGAAGCTCAGCCGCTTCTCGAAGATATTGGCATGTTCGAACAGCGGGCTCGCCGCGACGGTCTTGAACGACTGGATGAAGCGGCTGCCCTCGGGGAAGGCGAGATACTCGCTGATCGCCCACGGGCCGGCCTCGCGCGCCAGGCCGCCGCGCGCCGCCTCGTCATGCCAGAAGCAGAGCGCGGAGCGGAACACCGCGCCAGCGGAGAGATCGCCGGCGAACTCGATGAGCTCGGACTGGCCATCCTGCGCGATGGCGCAAACGCTGTTGGTGGTGCCGAAGTCGAGGCCCAGCGCTCGGGCCGGCGTGCCGGTCGACATGGTCATGCCTCAGATTGGATGCGGGGCGGGGCCTATGGCACCGGGCGGCCGGTTTCGCAACCGCGAGATGAGTCGCGAGGCCGCGGGTGCCGCCGGGCTCAGGCGAAAGCCGGCGCCTTGCGCAAATGGGTATAGGCCGAGATCACGTCCTGCAGCGCTTTTTCGTGCGCCCGGTCGCCGCCATTATGGTCCGGGTGGAAGCGGCGGACCAGCTCGGTGTAGCGCGTGCGCAGCGCCTTGCGGTCGGCATTTGGCGAGAGGCCGAGCGTCTTGAGCGCGGAGCGGTCTTCGCCCGAGAGCGGCTTGCCGTCCCGCCGCTCCGCCATCTCGGCCATGCGCGCCTTGAAGCGCGCGCCGATGGCGTCGAGCGGATCGGAAAAGTCCGTCCAGCGCGGCGGCATCGTGCCGCTCGCGGCATTGGCCGAGAAGGCGCGCGTCTCGCGCTCCCAGCCGCCATAGGGTCGCTGCGCCTCGTCAATCTCCTCGGCGCTCATGTCCTTGAAATAATTGTAGCCCTGATTGAACGCCCGGATGTGATCGAGGCAGAACCAGCGCCATTGCGGCGGCCCGTCCGGCGCGTTGCGGCGGTCCTCCGGCGGGGCGCGGAACTCGCCCGCCTGATCGCAACCCGGCTGTGAACAGGCGCGCTGCGTGCCCTCCACACGGCCGTGAAAGCGCGTGTGACGGCGCGGTCCATCCTGCGTGAAACGCGGCCCTGACAAAGCCCCTCGATCCCTTCTGGCTGATGCAAGCAAAGGCTCTATATAGGAAACATGGTTGAACCTTCGCTAGGCCCGATTGGGCGTGAAATTGCCGAGAGGCTGGAAGCGGCCCTGTCCCCGGACCGGCTCGCCGTCATCAACGACAGTGCGATGCATCGCGGCCATATGGGCGATGATGGCACGGGCGAGAGCCACTTCACGGTGGAGATCGTGGCGAGCGCCTTTGCCGGCCAGTCGCGTGTGGCGCGCCAGCGCATGGTGAATGCGGCGCTCGCCGATCTACTGCGCGACAAGGTCCATGCGCTCGCGATCAGGGCGCGCGCGCCGGGCGAATGAGCGGGCGCGCCAAGCGGCCTGCGGCGCGCCTGCTGGTCACCGATCCGGCCGGGCGGCTTCTGCTGTTCCGCTTCACCGCGAGCGACCGCCCGCCTTTCTGGTGCACGCCGGGTGGCGCGGTTGATCCCGGCGAGAGCTATGCGCAGGCGGCGCGGCGCGAGCTGTGGGAGGAGACCGGCTTCGATCGCGATCCGGGCAGCGCGATCGCGGTGCGGCACGTCTCCTTCGTGACGCTGGAAGGCGTCGAGGTCGATGCCGAGGAGCATTATTTCGCGATTCGCGTGGACGAGGCGCGCGTCGATACCTCCGGCCATACCGAGCTGGAGCGGCGCGCCATGCTCTCGCACCGCTGGTTCACGCCCCAAGACCTGCACGCGCTGGATGAGGTCTGGTATCCCGAGGATCTGCTGGATCTGTGGCAGGCCGTGCTCGCCGGAGAAGGGCGGGGATGAGCGCCGCGCTCGTCGAGCGCTGGCGCGCGCATCTGGCGCAGGACCGGCGTCGCTCGGTGCACACGGTGCGGGCCTATGTGGCGACCGCCGAGCGGCTGCTCGCCTGGATGGAGGAGATGGACGGCCGCGCGCCGGACCGGGCTGCCATCCTGAAGCTCGCGACCAGCGATCTGCGTGCCTTTCTCGCCGCACGACGTGTCGACGGCATCGGCAATGCCTCGGCCTCGCGCGAGCTGTCTGCCCTGCGCGGCTTCCTGCGCTTCGTGGGCGGGGAGGGCGCGTCGATCCCGCTGGTGCGCGGGCCGCGCGTCAAGCCCGGCGTGCCGCGCCCGGTCAGCCCGGACGAGGCGGTGGCGCTCGCGCAGGATGTGGCGGAGACCGCGCGCGATGGCTGGATCGGCGCGCGCGATTGGGCGGTGCTGCTGCTGCTCTATGGCGCGGGCCTGCGCATCAGCGAGGCGCTTGGCCTCACCGGCGAGGCGCTGCCGCTTGGCGACACGATCCGCGTGCTCGGCAAGCGCGGCAAGACGCGCATCGTGCCGCTGCTCCCGCAGGTGCGCGAGGCGATCGAGGCCTATCTTGCGCTCTGTCCCTATCCGCCGGCGCGTGAGGCGCCCTTGTTCCGGGGCGCGCGTGGCGGTGCGCTCTCGCCCGCACTGATCCGCCGGGCCGTGCAGGGCGCGCGCGGGCGCCTCGGCCTGCACGAGCGAACCACACCGCACGCGCTGCGTCACAGCTTCGCCACGCATCTGCTCGGCCGGGGGGCGGACCTGCGCTCGCTGCAGGAGCTGCTCGGCCATGCCTCGCTCAGCTCCACGCAGATTTATACCAAGGTCGATGCGGCGCATCTGCTCGATGTTTACCGTGCTGCCCATCCGCGCGCGGGCTCGTAGCGGCGCTATTTTGAAGGCGCGTCCGCGTCGGGTTCATCTTTCCACGTGACCAGCCGCCAGACATAGGCGACCGCGATCAGCCCCACGCACACATTGGTGATCGGCCCCAGCCAGACGTCGATCTCGTCAAAGCGCGTGCCGAGAAAATAGCCGGCGCCTGCGAGGATGATGTTCCAGATGAGGGCGCCCCCGGTCGTCCAGATAGCGAAACGCAGCGCGCTCATGCGGAACAGCCCGGCGGGCAGGGAGACGATGGTGCGGAAGGCGGGCATGAACCGGAAGATGAAGACGATCTTCTCGCCATGCCGCTCGAAGCAGCGCCGCAGCCATTCGACATCCCGCCAGCGCAGCGTCATCCAGCGGCCATAGCGGTGGACAAGCGGGCGAAGGCGCTCGAAGCCGAGCTTGTAGCCCAGCCAATACCAGGAGAAATTGCCGATCGTGGTGCCGATCGTCCCCGCAAGGAGCAGCGGCACCATCTCCATGCGGCCCTGGCCCACGCGGATGCCGCCAATGCCCATGATGAGCTCCGACGGGATGGGCGGGAAGACATTCTCCAGCACCATCAGCAGGGCAATGCCCCAATAGCCGCCATAATCGATCAGGTGGACGACCCAGTCCGTCATCGCGCGCGCCTCCCCCCCGCAGCCGAGGCATTTTGCGGCGGGCGCTGCGGGGATGTGGTGTCGTGGCGTCTCATCGTCGATGCAAGGCGCTTGCCGTCAGGCGGCCGCGCGCTCCGCCAGCCGCCGCTCGACCGCGTCCCAGATCATGCCGCCGGTGTCGGTGCCGTTGAATGCGTCGATCGCGACGATACCGGTCGGCGAAGTCACGTTGATCTCGGTCAGCCATTTGCCGCCGATCACGTCGATGCCGACGAACAGCAGCTCGCGCTTCTTGAGCTCCGGGCCGAGCGCGGCGCAGATCTCCAGCTCCTCCGGGGTCAGCTCGGTCTTGGCCGCCGTGCCGCCCGCCGCCAGATTGGAGCGGATCTCGCCCTTGCCCGGAATGCGGTTGATTGCGCCCGCGATCTCGCCATCGACCAGCACGATGCGCTTGTCGCCCTGCGCCACATCCTTGAGGAATGCCTGCACCATGAAGCTCTCGACCCACATCTGGCTGAAAAGTTCCACCAGAGCGGCGAGATTGTCACCGCCGGCGCCGATGCGGAACACCGCCGAGCCGGCATTGCCATAGAGCGGCTTCACCACGATCTCGCCATGCTCGGCGAGGAAGGCGCGCGTCTCGGCGAGGCTGCGCGTGATCATCGTGGGTGGCATGAACCGCGCGAAATCGAGCACGAACAGCTTCTCCGGCGCATTGCGCACGGAGCCGGGATGATTGACCACCAGCGTCTCGTCCACGATCCGCTCGAGCAGATGCGTGGCGGTGATGTAATTGAGGTCGAACGGCGGGTCCTGCCGCATCCAGACCACGTCGACATCGGCGCCAAGGTCCAGCGTCAGGCTCTCGCCGAAGCGGAAGTGATCGCCCGGCACGCGCTGGAGCATCGAGACTTCCCGCGCCTGCGCATACAGGCGCCCGCCGCGCCAGGTCAGGTCGTTCGGGTGATAGTGGAACAGCTTGTGCCCGCGCGCTTGCGCCGAGAGCATGATCTGGAAGGTCGAATCGCCATGGATGTTGAGCGATTCCATCGGGTCCATCTGCAGCGCGACTTTCAACGGCATAATCCTTGAACCCCTTGTTCCGTGCGGGCTGAGCTTGTGGAAGCCCTGACCTTGTTCTTAAAAAATGGCCCTCGCCGACCGCCCGCCGGGGCAGGCGCTCAGGACAGGCTTCACACGCTCAGGGCCAGCGGAAGAACGCCGCTGACTCCCTAACCCCCGTGCCAGACATTCTCCAGATGGCGTGGCCGCTGGCCCGGCGCAAGGAGCATCACGTCGATGCGCATATCGTCGCCCGGCGACAAATAGGTTGCGGCGAGCACTTCGGCGGCGGCGGCCACGCGGGCGAGACGCCGCTCGTCGATCGCCTCGTCCAGCGCGGATGCGCTGGCCCGCGCCTTCACCTCGACAAAGGCCACCATCGCGCCGCGCCGCGCGATCAGGTCCACCTCGCCCAGCGGTGTCCGCACGCGCCGCGCGAGGATCGACCAGCCCTTGAGGCGCAGCCACCAGGCCGCAATCCGCCCGCCCTGCCGGCCGCGTTTCTCGGCAGCGAGGCGGGCGGGCGTCTTCAAGCCTTGCCCTTCAGTTCCATCGCGCGCGCATAGAGCGCCTTGCGGTCGGCGCCGAGTGTGCGCGCCACTTCGCTCGCCGCCTGCGAGGCGGAGAGGCGGGTGAGCGCTTCGACGAGCGCCGCCTCCACATCGCGCTCGTCCGCCGGCGGCTTCTCGCCCGGCGGGCCGACGACGATGACGATCTCGCCCCTCGGTTCCTTCGTGGCGCAGGCGGCGGAGAGTTCGGTCAGCGTACCGGTCAGCGTCTCCTCATAGGCTTTGCTGATTTCCCGGCAGAGCGCGGCGGGCCGATCGCCCAGCGTCGCCGCCATGTCGGCGAGCGAGGCGGCGCAGCGCGGCCCGCTCTCGTAGAAGACGAGGCTGGCGCGCAGGCCTGCCACCTCGGCCAGCGCATCGGTGCGCGCCTTGGTCTTGGGCGGCAGAAAGCCCATGAACAGGAAACGGTCGCTCGGCAGGCCGGAGAGGGTGATCGCGGCGATGGCGGCGCAGGGCCCCGGTATGGTGCTGATCGCCCGGCCCGCCGCGCGCGCATCGCGCACCAGCTTGTAGCCGGGATCGGAGACGAGCGGCGTGCCCGCGTCCGAGAGCAGGGCCACCGCCTCGCTCGCCATGCGCTCGATCAGCCGCCCCCGCACGCGGTCGTCGCTATGGTCGTGATAGGGCACCATCGGCCGCTCGGAGCCCGCGTGGCGCAGCAGCTTCGCGCTGACCCGTGTGTCTTCCACGGCGATCAGGTCCGCTTCGCGCAGGATTTCTGCGGCGCGGGGCGATAAATCGGACAAGTTGCCGATGGGGCCTGCGACGATATATAGGCCGGGCGCGAGTATAGTGGACATGAGGATCGACATGGCAGACAGGGGCCTTGCGGGGCAAGTGCGGTTCGGCATGGCGCCGCGCCGGTTCGGACAGGCCCCGGGCTTCCTCGGCGCGCTCCTGGGCGCGCTGCTCCTCGCTGCCTGCGGCCGCGTCGTGCCGCCTTCCGCGCCGCCGCCGCCGCCGCCATCGGGCGCGCAGCAGCCGGAGGTCGTGCAGGGCCTGCCGACCGACACGGCGCGCCACCGCGTCGCCCTGCTCGTGCCGATGAGCGGCCCCAATGCCGGTGTCGGCCGCTCCATCTCCAATGCGACGACCATGGCGCTGCTCGATACCAAGACCGAGCGGCTGCGCGTCACCACTTACGATACCGGCAAGGGCGCCGCCGTCGCCGCGCGTCAG
Organism: Sphingomonadales bacterium; assembly: GCA_017304105.1. Lineage (GTDB taxonomy): Bacteria > Pseudomonadota > Alphaproteobacteria > Sphingomonadales > Sphingomonadaceae > Sphingobium. The sequence continues at coordinate 121 of JAFKLU010000346.1, read as the reverse complement.
GCGATCGCCGAGGGCGCGAAGCTGATCCTCGGGCCGCTCACCGCCGACGAGGTCCGCGCCGTCTCGCCCCTGGCGCGCGCGGCGTCCGTGCCGATCATCAGCTATTCCAACGACGAGAGCG
>JAFKLU010000035.1 GCA_017304105.1 Sphingomonadales bacterium | reverse complement strand
GTGGCGGGTGGTCGCGGCGAAACGGTCCGCCGCGATCTGGACGAGGTGCCCCATGCCAAAATTGCCGCTATCCGTCTTGCCGCAGACGAAACGGCTCGAAAGATCCGGATCGGCCGCGAACGCCTTGTCGACGAACAGCTCGACCGGAAAGCCGTCCAGATCGGTGAAGCGAACAAGCGCCTCGACCGCGCGGGCCGCAAGATCGGCCGAACGCCCATCCTGCAATGAAAGCCCATGCGCGCGGACGCGTTCCGAAAGCGCATCGAGCGTCTGCCGGTCCTTTACTTCCCAGCCTACGGCAACGATCCTGAAGAGATCACTCGGACGCAGCTGAACGCGAAACGGGCGGCCATCCATCTGAACGGTGACGGAGCCGTCGGCCTGATCTTCCACCTTTGCCCCGATGACGTCGGCGAACACGCTCCGCATGGCCGCAAACGTTTGATGGGTGATGTCGAAGATCAGATAACCCAGCTGCTCGACTTTCATGAACATCTCTCCAGATATTTGTTTATGTAGACTTTGCTTGCCTCGCCTTTTTTGGCTTGGCCGGAACGTCCTTGGAACCTTCCGATGATTTGTTTTCGACCTTGCGGGCGGGCGGATTGAACAGCCGTTCGAACTCATCGGACGGCAGCCGCTGGATGCGGCTGTTCATCATGCGCAGATGCTTGGACGCGAGCGCTGCGGCGAGGTCCGGCTCGCCGTCCAATATGGCATGCAGCACGCGACGATGCTGCTCGACCGACTCGCGGATCTCGGTCTCGTTGAGGGACTGAATGAACCGAATGCGATAGCGCGAGCGGCGCAGGCGGCGCCATTCGGCGGCAAGGATCAGATTGCCCGACAACTCCATGATGACCGTGTGAAACTGCGTGTCGTTCTCGATCATGCCGTCGGTCGTGGGATTCGCCTCCAGCAGAGCGCACTGCTCAAGCGCCGCATGGACCGCCTCTCGCGAACCCACTTCGTTAATGCGCTCGGCCGCACGCTGGGCCGCGAATGCCTCGAAAACACCGCGCACTTCCAGAAAGTCGGCAAGGTCTTTGCGGCTAAGTGCCCGTACGACAGCGCCCTTGTAGATTTCCAACTCGACCAGCCCATCGGCGGAAAGCTTGCTCAACGCTTCGCGCGCTGCCCCTCGACTGACTTTGAATTCCTCGACGATCCGCGCTTCGGTGATGCGCTCCGATGCGCCGTACACGCCTGAAGCGATGCGTTCCGCGATCGCATCATAGGCCAGGTCCGCAACCGTTTGTCTGATGACTTCATTGTCCTCGTTTGTAGGGCGCCGAGCCAATGCATCCTCCTCATTTTCGAAATGCCAAGTCGATCGTCGCGACATACCCGACGGCGACTTTTTGTGGAAGTGCCGGACAGCATTCATAACGGCCCATCCCATTGTTTGACAAGAGGCCTAAGCGACTCACAGAGCTTTCGCTCAAATTCCGCAAACACCCCAATATATGCGGGATTGACAACCGGTCATTGTCCGACAATACCATGGAAAAATTGTTGGACAATCTGGAGAGAGAGATGACGGCCCCCGCCAGCCAATTCGTAGACACCTGCGGTTATCGCACCCACTACATCGAGAGCGGCAGCGGCCGCCCCCTCATTCTCGTTCACGGCGGCGGAGCCGGGGCAGACGCGCGCGGCAATTGGGAGCGCTTCTCGATGCCGCTGTTCTCCGCCTCTTTCCGCACCATTGCCTATGACATGGTGGGCTTTGGCTACACCGACGCCCCCAGCCCGGACGACTTCGTCTACAATCCCGAATCGCGGGTCGCGCAGCTCATTGCCTTCATCGAGGCGCTGGGCGTCGGCCCTGTCGATATCGTCGGCAACTCCATGGGGGGGCGCACGTCGCTCGCCGTCGCGATCGAGCGGCCGGACCTGATCGGCAACCTCGTGCTCATGGGCAGCGCCGGGCTGGATCGCTCGATGGGCGGCGTGCTCCGGGCCCTCACCGAATATGACTTCACCTTCGAGGGCATGCAACGGATCGTCGAGGCGCTGACCAACGACGGGTTTCCGCTCGACAAGGATCTCATCAACTATCGGCTCGAACTGTCCAAGCAGCCCGCTCAGCGCGCCGCCTTCGGCGCGACGATGGGGATTTTGAAGGCGCGGGGCGGCCTCCATATCGAGGACGATCTGATCGCGCAGGTGAAGCACCGCACGCTCGTGGTGCAGGGCAAGGACGACAAGGTGATCCCCGTCACCATGGCCTATCGCTACCTCGAACTGCTCGAAAACTCGACCGGCGTCATCCTGCCGCATTGCGGCCATTGGGCGATGATCGAGCACCCCGCCAAATTCGCCAGCGTGGTGACCGAATTTCTTCGCGGCAACCTCTGACCCCTCCAGCAATCGGGAAGACTGAGATGAACAACGAACAGTTCGAGACGCTGACCAAGGTCGGCCCCGGCACGCCCATGGGCAAGCTGATGCGCCGCTACTGGCACCCCATTGCCC
>JAFKLU010000034.1 GCA_017304105.1 Sphingomonadales bacterium | reverse complement strand
CTCGACCCTTGAGGTGCCGGAGGCCGAGCGCCAGCAAACTGCGACGGCAGCGGACCTGACGGCCGTCTCGCGCATTCAGGAGCAGCGCCGCAAGGCCGCCGAGGCAGCGGCCGCCAAGGCCAAGGCGCAGGCTGAAGCCAAGGCGAAGGCCGATGCCGCGAAGAAGGCCGAGGCCGAGCGCAAGGCGAAGCTCGCCGCCAATCCATCGCGCAACTGGGTGCAGATCGCGACCGGCAAGGACGTGGACGCGCTCGCCTTCGACCTGCGCCGCATGCGCCGCACTTATGCCGACGCGATCGGCGATCTGACGGGATGGACGGCGGAATGGGGCGCGACGCGGCGCCTGCTGGTCGGCCCGTTCAAGACGCCCGAGGAAGCGCGCAAGGTGGTGACGCAGATCACCAAGTCCGGCGGCGACGCATTCCTGTGGCAGAGCGAAGCGGGTGAGGAAGTCGCCAAGATCGGCGCCAAGTGAAGAAGCTCGCACCGTTCGCCTGCGACCCGGCGAAGAGCAGGGGGCGCCAGCACCATGAGCCGGGCGGCGAGGCGCGCGGATCGCGGGATATCTTCCAGCGCGACCGCGATCGCATCATTCACTCGATCAGCTTCCGCCGCCTGCGCCACAAGACGCAGGTCTTCATCGCGCCCGATGGTGACCATTATCGCGTGCGCCTCACGCACAGCCTTGAGGTCGCGCAGATCGGCCGCACGATTGCGCGCGTGCTTGGCCTCAACGAGGACCTGACCGAAGCGCTGTGCCTGGCGCATGACATCGGCCATCCGCCCTTCGGCCATTCCGGCGAGGATGCGCTGGAAGAGGCGCTGGCGGCGCATGGCGGGTTCGACCACAACGCACATTGCCTGCGCACGCTGATGCTGCTGGAAAATGCCTATCCGCGCTTCCCCGGCCTCAACCTGAGCTGGGAAATGCTGGAGGGCCTCGCCAAGCATAACGGGCCGATCATCAACCCCGGCTGGGCGATGCGCGAGGTGAACGAGGCCTTCCCGCTGGAGCTGACGAGCTGGCCCTCGCTGGAGGCGCAGATCGCCGCGCTGGCCGACGACATCGCCTATGACAATCACGACATCGACGATGGTCTGCGCGCCGGCATCCTCTCGCTCGAGCAGATCCTCGAAGTGCCGCTCGTGGCGCGCTGCTGGGGGCAGGTGAAAGCGCGGCATCCGGACGTACCCGAGAACCGGCTGATGCGCGAGCTTGTGCGCGAGCAGATCGGCGTCATGGTAAACGATCTGATCGATACCACGCGCGCCAATCTGCAGGCTCTGGGGCTGGCCGAGGCGGACGTCTCCGCCATTCGCGGCGCCGGCCGCGCGGTCGCCGCCTTTTCGGACGCGATGCGGGAGGAGGAGCGCACGCTCAAGCGCTTCATGTACGCCAATCTCTATCATCATCCGCTGCAGTTGCAGGCGGCCGAGCGGGCGCGGGTAATCGTGGCGGACCTGTTCGAAGCCTATCATGAGGACCCATCACTGATGGGATCGGCCTGGGACGCGAGCTGCTCGGCGGAGGAGCCGCATCGCAGTCGCCACATCGCCGACTATATCGCCGGCATGACCGACCGCTTCGCCGAACGCGCGCACCGCGAAGTCTGCGGCGACAAGCTCGAACGACGGGCGCACTGAGGTTTCAGCTTTCGCGGGGATGACGCACGGGGGAGGATTGGGCTAGATTGCTCGCATGACTCAGGAGCCGCAAAGCCGGGCCATGACCCTTTTCCCCATCCCCGTCGTCGCGATGGCCATGCGCCTGCGCCTGATGAGCAGCGCGGGCAGGCCATGACGAACAATTCGCAACCATGGTTCGCTGCGGATGCGCCCGCAGAGGCCGGCAAGCGCCATGCGCCGGCGACGGTGCGCAATCGCGACGCCATAGCGCAGGTGCTGCGGGAGACGCTGCCGCCGAGCGGGCTGGTTCTGGAGGTCGCGAGCGGATCGGGCGAGCATGTCGTCCATTTCGCCCGGCTCTTCCCGGCCCTGCACTGGCTGCCGAGTGATCCCGATCCCGCCGCGCTCGCTTCGATCGCCGCCTGGACGGACGAAGCGGCGCTGCCCAACATCGCCCCGCCTGTCCGTCTGGACGCCAGCGATCCGGCAAGCTGGCCGGTCGACACGGCGGATGCGATCCTCTGCATCAACATGGTGCATATCAGCCCCTGGGCGGCCACTCTGGGCCTGCTCGAAGGGGCGGGGGCGCTGCTGCCGGAGGGCGGGCTGCTCTATCTCTACGGTCCCTATGTGCAGGAAGGCGTGGAGACCGCGCCCAGCAATCTGGCCTTCGACCGCTCCCTGCGCGAGCGCAATCCGGCGTGGGGACTGCGCGCCGTGCATGAGGTGGAGGTGGCGGCGGCCGACCGGGGCCTCTCCCTCGAACCCGGTGCAGGGCGGTCTTTTCCGTGAGGAAGAGGGCCGAGAGGATGGTCGCGAAGATCGGCATGGTGAAACCGATCGAGGTCGCCTCTGCGAGCGGCAGCAGTGCCACCGCGCCGATCCAGGTCGAGAAAAGCGGCCAGGTGCCCCAGAGCATGAAGCCCGCCAGGGTCGCCCAGACCATCTGGCTGTAGTCCATGGGTACCACGATGGAGATCGGCCCCCAGCGCAGCGAGGAGGTCATGAGGATCTGCGCAAAGCCTCCTGACACGCCGAGCGCCACGAACAGCGCCCAGCTCACCGGATCATGCGCCTGCCCCGTCCAGAGGAGGATGAGCCCGAGCGGCGGCAGCGAGAGGAGGATGAACCAGAAGACGATGATCTGCGGTGCCTCGGTCCGCCCGAGATCCCGCAGCACGATGGCGACCACCGCCGTCACCAGCGCGCCGGCAAGCGCCACGGCAAGCCCGGCGGAGGCGAAGTTCGCCGACTCAGGATGCGCCATTATGACGACGCCGACGAAGCCGACGAGCACGGCG
>JAFKLU010000132.1 GCA_017304105.1 Sphingomonadales bacterium | reverse complement strand
CATCGGCGCTTGCAACACCGCAAGCTCGCCGCCTAACATCAACCCCCAGACGAGGCCTACACTCCACTAATCTACGCAGCGATCTGTGCCAAATGTTGTGACGACGGACAAGTTCCTTGACCTCGTGGATCTCGGCCTGGCCAGCAACGACCAGCGCGAAGTCAGGCCAATGCTGCCGCTTGCGGCCTTCGAACCAATGGCTCCACTGAAAGGGCTGACTGAAGATGTGTGTTACGTTGGGATCGAGCTCGGCCAGGATGGCGAAATGCGCTTCATGATCCGATTCACACTCGATCATGCCTCCCGCCTTGAGACTTCTGATGGCACGCTTGCGTTTTGTAGAGGAAGAACGGATGATCCGCCTCAACGGTGTTGGAGACGGAATGAGGGCAGGAGGCCAAGGATTCACGCCGCACTCTTTGGATTAGTTCCCGAGAAAAACGGGGCAATCAGAGCGTTTTCGGTACGGATCGTTTCTTGCCCCATAAGTTGGGCTTTTGAGAATTAACCTTTAAGATTGCGCTAATCCGCGGCTTTGAGCCCGGACTCGCTCATTCAGTCATCCGTCCGGAAGACTTTTGGGGCCAGCGACAGCCTAGGAGCCCGCCCGCATCGCTTCCGCCGCAGCGCTGGCGAGGCGGTCGGCGCGTTCATTTTCGGGGTGGCCGGAATGGCCCTTCACCCATTGCCAGTCGACATGGTGGCGCTTGGTCGCATCGAGCAGCGCCTGCCAGAGATCGGCATTCTTGACCGGCTTCTTGTCCGCCGTGCGCCAGCCGTTGCGGATCCAGCCGAAGATCCACTTGGTGATGCCGTCCTTCACATAATTGCTGTCGGTCGAGAGGACCACGCGGCAGGGGCGCTTGAGCGCGTTCAGCCCCTCGATCGCAGCCATCAGCTCCATGCGATTGTTGGTGGTGAGCGGCTCGCCGCCGGAGAGTTCCTTCTCCGTGTCGCCGTAACGCAGCACCGCGCCCCAGCCGCCCGGGCCGGGATTGCCCTTGCAGGCGCCGTCCGTGAAGAGATGGACCGGCTCGCTCATGCCCGTGGGCCGAACATCGCCTCGGGCGATCCGGCGGTATAGGCCTCCAGCCGGCGCAGATAGGCGAGCGGATCCTTGCGGGTCACCAGCGCGGTCGGTGGCGTGTTGATCCAGTCATAGGCGCGGGTCAGCAGGAAACGCAGGGCGGCGCCGCGCGCCAGGATGGGCAGAGCGGCATATTCAGCGGCCGTGAGCCCGTGCGCCTCGACGTAGCCCGCCATGAGGCCGGCCGCGACATCGGCGTGGAACTCCGCCCCATCGGGCGAGAAGCACCAGGCGCCGTGCGTGATGGCGACGTCATAGGCGCGGATATCGGTGCAACTGAAATAGAAGTCGATGAGCCCGCCCACTTCATCGCCCCGCATCAGCACATTGTCCGGGAACAGGTCGGCATGGATGACGCAGTGATCGAGCTGGGCGGGCCAGTGCGCGTCGAGAAAGGCCAGTTCCTCGCGGACGCGCGCGCCAAGCCCTGGCGCGATCTGGTCGAAGCCGTCGCCGCAGGCGTCGGCGAGGCGGTGCCAGCCTTCCAGCCCCAGGGCATTGGGGCGCGTGCCGGCGAAATCCTCGGCGGCGCGGTGGAGTTGGCCGAGCGCGGCGCCGGTCGAGCGGGCCTGCGCGGGCGTCGGCTGGGTGACCGAGACGCCGCTCAGAAATTCGATGAGACAGGCCGGGCGGCCGCACAGGGTCTGGAGGGTCTGGCCCTCGCGATCATGGATGAAGCGCGGAACAAGGCAGCCGCGCTCGCCCAGATGATCGAGCAGGGCGAAGAAGAATGGCAGGTCTGCGACATCGACGCGCTTCTCGTACAGCGTGAGGATGAAGCGGGCGCCCTTGCCATCGGCCCCGGTGGTATCCACCAGATAATTGCTGTTCTCGACGCCTTCCGCGATGCCCTTGGCGGCGAGCAGCGTGCCGACATCGTAACGCTCAAGGAAAGCAGCCAGCGCTTCGGCCGGAACCTGTGTGTAGACTGCCATGGCGGATCAGGCCGTTTCCAGGCCGCGGGGCAGCTTGAACGAGATGTCCTCGACCGCCGTCAGGACATCCTCCCTGTCGATGGCGTAATGCTCCGCGAGCCGGTCGATCACGCCGCGAACCAAGATTTCCGGCGCGCTGGCGCCCGCGGTGATGCCGAGCGTCTGGACGCCCTCCAGCCATGCGCATTCGATCTCGTCGGCATTCTGGATGAGGCGCGCCTTGCAGCCCGCGCGCTGGGCGACCTCCACGAGGCGCAGCGAGTTGGAGCTATTGGGCGCGCCGATCACCAGCACGGCATCGGCGCGCGCCGCGATCGCCTTGGCAGCGGCCTGACGGTTCGAGGTTGCGTAGCAGATGTCCTCGCCCTTGGGCGCGACGATATCCGGAAAGCGGCGCTGCAGCACCGCGACGATGGCGGCCGTATCGTCGACCGAGAGCGTCGTCTGGGTGAGGAAGGCAAGT
>JAFKLU010000131.1 GCA_017304105.1 Sphingomonadales bacterium | reverse complement strand
GAACATCTATCGCATCCGCGGCCTGCCCCATGATAGCAGCTTCGTGAGCTTCCAGCAGGACGGCCTGCCGCTGTTTCACGAGAATGACGGCGTCTTCTTCCGTGGCGACGCGATCCTCAAGCAGGATCTGATGACCGACCATGTCGACGTCGTCCGCGGCCGCCCTGCCCCGGCCTACGCCCGCCCCTCAGGCGCGATCATCAACGCGATCACGGTGACCGGCAGCGAGGAAGCGCGGGGCAAGGCGCAGGTCACGCTCGGCGACACTGGCCTGTATCGCCTCGACGCCTATCAGGCAGGCAAGCTGGCGAGCGACACCTATTATGCCGTGGGCGGCTTCCTGCGCTACCATGACGGCTACCGCGACAACGGCTTCCCCAATGACAAGGGCGGCCAGATCCGCGCCAACATCAAGCATGTGACGGAGAACGGGTTCATCAAGCTGAACTTCAACTACGTCAACGATCACAACGTTTTCTACCTGCCGATCCCGACGGCGGACCCGCGCGACCCCCGCAAGTCGCTGGACCAATATATCGATTACTTCACCGGCACGATGAACTCCCCCGCCCTGCGCCACGTGAACCTAAGATATCGGGACGGCAACGGCGCGATCCAGAGCCGCAACTCCGACCTGTCCGATGGCCGCCACGTGCAGATGGTGAACTTCGGCGCGCATTACGAAGGCGATTTCGACGGCTGGCTGGTCGCCGCCGCCGTCGGCTACACGCAGGGCCAGAACGACTTCACCGCCTTCTACTCGACCACCAACCCGGTCGACGGCAATGCCTTCGCCAACGGCTATCTCAACCGCGCGGGCGGTGCCCCCTTCGGCGCGACCCGCTTCGGATACGTGCTCTCAGGCACGAACACGGTCTATGATCCCTATTCGGCCTCCGGCCTGGTGATGCAGGGCCAGTATCGCGACATCCACTCGAAGTTCTATTCGGGCCAGGGGAATCTGTCCGTCGCGAGAAAGTTCGACACCGGCTTCGGCACGCACGACATCAAGCTGGGCCTCTATGGCAGCCTCTATGGCGAGGATAGCCAGACGCTTTACCAGAACTATCTGATCGAAGTCGCCGGCAAGCCGCGCACGCTGGACCTTGTGGGCTACAACGCCGCCGGCCAGGTCGTGGGCCGCGTCACCGACAAGGGCGTGCTGAACTATGCCGCGACGCTCAACCAGGGCGACAGCGATGCCAAGATGTTCGCGCTCTACGCCAACGATACCTGGGAGATCGTGCCCGGCCTGCGCATCGATGGCGGCATCCGCCACGAGCGCTACAGCTACTCGGGCTGGGCCGCGCTGACCGAACAGGCGAACCTGGGCGACGCCACCACGCTGGCCGACGACACGAGCCGTGCCTTCACCGGTGTGATCCTGAACCGGGAATTCAAGCCTGACGTCACCAACTGGACTGTCGGCGCGAACTACGACTTCTCCAGCCATGTGGGCATCTATGGCCGCGCCTCCCACCTTGAGACGCCGCCCAACGTGCAGACCGCGATGAGCATCAGCCCGACGATCATCACGACCGTAGCCGACCAGTTCGAGGCGGGCCTGAAGCTGTCGATGGGCCGCTCGTACCTCTACGTGACGGGCTTCTATACCAACTTCGATCCGCTGAACGCCTCGTTCCTGGCCTATGATCCGACCACCGGGCGCAACGACGTGAACGTGCCCTTCATCGGCGAGGCGCAGGTCAAGGGCGTCGAGTTCGACGGTGCGTGGAACGTGACCCCCTGGTTCACGCTGAACGGCGCACTGACAATCAGCGACCCGAAGTACAAGAACTTCCAAAGCGCGACCGGCGCCGACCCCGAGCAGGCCGAGGGCAACCAGATCGTCCGCCAGCCCAAGGTCTACGGCAACATCCGCCCGAGCTTCGACTTCACCGCCGGTGACACCGACGTCTCGATCTATGGCCGCTACACCTACATGGGCAAGCGCTACGTCGACCTCTACAACAACACCGCGCTGCCTGCTTACGGCACCGTCGGTGCGGGCGTGACGGTCAAGCATGGCACGTGGCAGTTGCAGGTCGTCGGCGACAATCTGTTCAACGCGCACGGCCTGACCGAGGGCAACACTCGCACGGACTCGCTGAGCGGCCAGGGCAGCGCCGAGGCGATCTACGGGCGGCCGATCTTCGGTCGCAACTTCCGCCTCGTGATCGGCAAGTCCTGGTAATGCACAAGGGCCCGGCGCGGATGGCAGCGATCATCGCTGCGGCACTGTCCTTCACGGTCTGCGCTCATGCGCAGACCGTGGGCGACACGGTAGCGGAGAGCCTGTCGCAGCGGCTGTTCCCGTTGCTCGACGCGCTGGGCCGAAACCCTGCGGCGCTGGACGCGCTGCAGGATCGCCCGGAGGTCGCCGCCATGCTGCGTGCCCGGTCGGAGCGACGTAGAGGCGATGGTGTGGACCGACGGCGCGGGGCGAATCCTCGCCGCTGCCGTTCCGGGCAAGGGCCCGGACGATGGTCCCGCCGCTCAGGCTACGCGGGAGATTGCGGGCATCAACGCCATCGTGCGAACCTACGGTCTCGGCCAGGTGCCCCCTTATCCGCAGATCGACGGCGCGGGCACGATCGACCCGCAGGAGACCCGCTCCCGCCTTCAGGCCGCAGCGTGGCTCTCACAGACCATGCGTGCCGGCTCGGTGCAGGCGCTCGACCCCAGCATCGAGTTCGCGCTCGCCCTGATCGACGGCAGCGAGCGCACCGACGCGATCGGCTACGAGCCGCTGGCCGGCGGGCTCAATGCGCCCGCGATGAAGCGCGCGAAGAGCCTCGACTGGAAGCGCTTTCGCTACACCGCGATGATCGTCACCGGCGTTGGCCCGGAGGTCGAGGGCATGCCGCTCAGCCCCTTCGGCAAATATCATCTGCGCCTCGCCGCGCAGCGCTTTGCGGCGGGTGACGTGCCTTTCCTCATCGTGACCGGCGGCCGGGCCCACCCGCGCGCCACGCGCTTTAACGAGGCAGAGGAGATGCGCCGGGCCCTTATCGAGCGCTATGGCGTCCCCGCGGATGCCATCGTCATCGAACCTTATGCGCGTCACACCACCACCAACCTGCGCAACGCCACGCGCCTGCTCATGGCAATGGGCGCGCCGCTGGAGAAGGACACCCTGATCGTCTGCAATCCCGGCCAGAGCGCGATGATCGAAAGCCCTGAATTCGCGGCCCGGAACGAGCGCGAACTGGGCTATCAGCCGGGCACCGTCGGTCGTCGCATCTCGCCCACGGAACTTGAGTTCCGCCCTTCGCCACGGTCTGCCCGCGTGGACCCGCGCGACCCCCTCGATCCCTGATTTGGAGAGACACGATGCGCCCATTCCTACTCGCCACCATTGCCGCGCTCTCGCTGATGCCGGGCGTCGCCAGGGCCTGGGGCGGCACCGCCCACACCGTCATCGACCGCGCCGCGATCGAAGCCATTCCCGAGGATGGTCCCGTCTTCCTGCGCAAATATGAGGATTATATCGGCGCCTCCTCGTTGCTGCCGGACAGCTGGCGCGGCAATTCCGAGAACTTCTCGAAGATCGAGGAAGACCCCAATCATGGCTGGTTCCGCGAGCAGTTCACCTTCCTCAAGCCCATTCCGCGCTCACGCTACGAATTCGTGATCGCGCTCTACAAGCAGCACCAGAAGATCAAGGATCGTGACCCGGAGACGGCCGCGCGCACAAATGTGCGCTGGACCGGCACGCTCCCCTATGCTGCGATTGAAGCCTATGACCGCATTGTGGTGTGCATGCGCCGCGTCCGCGCGGCAAACGCCGAGGGCAAGGATGCCTCGGTCCCCGAGCAGAACTGCGCCTTCGACGTGATCCGCCTGGGCCACTACATAGGCGACGGCGCCAATCCGATGCACAATTCGGTCAGCAGCGACGGGTGGCGCGGCCCCAACCCTCACGGTTATACGACCGACCGCAGCGTCCACGGCCGCTTCGAAAGCCAGTTCGTCGACGGGATGAAGCTGACGGTTGCGGACATCGCTCCGCGCATCGGCAAGCCCGGCCGCAAGGAAGGGGACATGTTCGACGCGGTGCTCGCCTATCTCGATCACTCGGGCGACAAGGTGGGCGAGGTCTTCGCTCTGGAGCAGCGCGACGGCTTCGCGAACTTCGCTGACAAGGACGTGCGCGAGATGATCTACGAACGCACGGCGGCTGGCGCGGCGATGCTGCGTGACATGCTCTGCCGCGCCTGGGCCGAAAGCGCCCTGCCCCCCGCCAGGGTCGAGCCCTCGCCCCTCGATTTCGCTAATCCCAAGTTCAACCCGGAGACCGGCTCGGCCCCCGATTAGCTCATCTCGCGGCGGGCCATGACGCAGTTGACGACTTGAAGCGCAACTTGGTTTGTGTCGTCGGCCGCAGGGTACCAAGTGGTCCGCTAGCCATCGTCCTCATCAGGGACTTCCAGATCATGAACACCGCCAGCGGCCCGAACAGCAGCTTCACCGCCACAAGGACGTAGCGCAAGTCGCCCTCTGAGCGCGCGACGAAATCGGAGAGGAAGCCAATCAGCGTCGGGCCCAGCGTTCCGCCAATGGCCGTGATGCTGGCGGCATACATCACGTTGACCTGCGCGCGCATTTCGTTGGGCGTGGTGATCTGTATTGCTGCGCTGAAGCCCGGCCCGCCCATCACGCCGACCGTGCCGGCAATGGCCGAGCAGGCCAGCGCCAGCCAGGGATTGGGCATCAACGGCATGATGATGAGCAGCGGCTGGGCCAGCAGATGCGCCAGGAACAAGACGCGCAGATTGGCATCATCACGCCGTTTGCCAAACCACTCCGCCAACTTGGCCCCTGCGACGAGACCGATGATCGAAGTGGCAAGCGAAACGCCACCGAGCATCGGGCCGATGATTTCCGGCCCCCAGCCATAGGTTCGCTCGTAAAATGCCGGCATCCAGGCCGAAAATCCGCTGGTCATAATCGCCAGCAGCAGCATCCCGGCCAGAAGCGGCAGATGCAGCCCGCGCTGCCCCATGACGAAGGCCGCGACATCGCGCACCGGATAGCCCTCCG
>JAFKLU010000130.1 GCA_017304105.1 Sphingomonadales bacterium | reverse complement strand
AAACAGCGCGAAAGGATCAAGCGGCAGACCATCGAACATCGGCGCTTGCAACACCGCAAGCTCGCCGCCTAACATCAACCCCCAGACGAGGCCTACACTCCGCTAATCTACGCAGCGATCTGTGCCAAATGTTGTGACGACGGACAGCCAGTCTTATATCGCCACGCAATTTTGAGCTTGTGAACATTCTCCGGCGTGAGTCGCGATAGCGGGCTGTGGCGATCTCCCAACGCGGTGCGACCATAGGCGGACCAGTCGCCATCGGTCTGTCCAGCAGCAGGCGTGCCGACCAGGGCGACAGTCACGAGAAACTTTGACAGATGCCCCTTCATTTCGTCGCTCCCTTTCGCGATTGAAGAATGTTGAATTGGTCGCTTCGCCAAGCGTCGATCGCGACCGCGACAAGCCCCAGGGCGACGAACGCAAAACCCGCATACTTCCACCCTGAAATGGCCCGGTGAGGCAGGCCGAGAAGGCCAAATCGATCCATGAGGATTGCGCTGATGATCTGACCAGCCATGACAGCTGTGGCAAAGGGCGCTGCCCCCACGCGAGGGATGAGGAGGATTGCGGCGGTCACGAAAGCGGCCCCGATCAATCCGCCACTCCACATCCAGCTGGGGGCCCCTGTGACGGCGTCCAACTTTGTCCACGATGCACCCAGAACTGGCAAGACGAGGCACATGCTGAATAGCCCGATCGCCAGCGAGAAAGAGGCTGCGAGGGTGGGATGTCCGATCACATGACCGAGCTGTGCGTTGGCCGCCCCCTGCACGGGAATCAGCAAGCCAATTGTGAATGCAATCATGAGCAGAATTGTCGGCATTTGAACTGCGTCCGTCCGTATGACGGCGCCAACGATGCCTATCGAAAAACATGAATTGAACTGAATTTATGGCATGTCATATATTCGTAGTATGAATAATTTGCGTTCGGTTGACCTCAATCTTCTGGTCGTTCTTCACGCCTTGCTGGAGGAGCGCCATATCACGCGCGCTGCCGAACGTCTGAACCTCAGCCAGCCTGCGGTCAGCCATGCGCTCAGCCGACTTCGCAAAATGTTTGACGACATCCTGTTGGTCAGGGCCGGGCGCGTCATGGTTCCCACAGCCAAAGCGCTAGGCCTCAAGCACGACTTGCTTGAGGTTATTGCTGGCACCAAGCGGCTTCTTGGCCAGACAGACTTCGATCCCGCGCTTTCCCAGTCCACGGTTCGGCTGGCGATGTCGGACTATGGCTCGAAGGTGATACTGCCGGGCCTGCTGAAAAAGCTTCGTACAGAGGCGCCGGGTATGACGGTGCACGTTCGCCAGCTTGATCGCATGGGGATGGTAAGGGCTGTGGAGGACGGCGTCATCGATCTGGCTTTCGGCGTCTTTCCTTCCGTCACGCCATCGCTCGATCGTCGGACCTTGTTCACGGAGAAATTCGTTTGCGTGCTGGACGCCCGAAACCCGGCGTCGCGCCACCTGAGCCTGGAGGCTTATTTGCAATCTGCACATATTCTGGTCTCGATGAACGGCGAACCCGAAGGCGAGATTGAAGCCGCCCTCGCCGCCATTGGTGTCTCTCGAAACATTGCCATGGTCGTTCCGCATTTTACGATAGCGGCATCGCTTATTCCTGGGACTGATGCCGTCCTGACCGTCGCTTCGAAAGCAGTCCCCGCGGAGTCCGAACGAGCGGGCCTTGTCGTCGTCGAAGCGCCGTTTGAAATCGAAACCTTCGCCTTCGCCATGGTCTCACGGAAACATGGCCTCAGCGCGCCGGCCGCGTGGATTGCCCAAGCGTGCCTGGGCGTCGAGGTCAACGAAGCGCTCGTGTCACGAGGGTAATCCCGCACCCCCTCACTTCGTTCTCGACTGCTTCTGGTACTAGCTGCACCTGGCCAACATTCGCCGCCGCACTCCTTCACCCAACAATGATCAGCGGAAATCATGCTGACCGTACGGACGAAACGTGCTCCGCTGCTTTATCTCTATGTTCTGAGCCTCTATTCGTCCGTGCACCTCACAATCGATTGAGCCCCCGTCTCCAATGCGATAGCTCTGTGCATCGACGGGATGGGAAGGGACTGATTTGAACCGAAGCTTGTTCGCCGCGACGCTGTTGGCCGGGGTCGTCCTTCCCTGCGCGCTGCACGCCGGCGAAATCCCGCTTTATCAGCCCGCGCCCGCCTGGGTGATCCCGGCAAAGCTGCCCGATCCCGCCACGCTGGGAGCCGATGCGCCCGCGCTGCTGGTGTTCGACGCGCAGCAGCGCATCGCCGACGGGGGCCTCACTGCCTATATCGATACCGCCTGGCGCATCACCTCGGCCGAGCAGCTCAATCAGCTCGCCAACCTCACTCTCCCCTGGCTGCCGGACAAGGGCGACCTCATCATCCACGAGCTGGCGATCGTGCGCGGCGGCGAGCAGGTCGATCTGTTGGCGGGCGGCAAGACCGTCACCGTGCTGCGCGGCGAGCAAAGCCTGGAGCAGCGGGAGCTGACGGGCCTGCTCACCGCAACCAT
>JAFKLU010000129.1 GCA_017304105.1 Sphingomonadales bacterium | reverse complement strand
CCGTCCGGATCGACATCGAGCAGGTCGCGTAGGTGTGCGCGCGGATTGCCGCCGATGCGGGCATGATCGCCGATCGTCACGCCGCCCAATATCTTCGCTCCGGCCCCGATGTCGACATGGCCGCCGATCACGGGCGCCTTGCCCTTCATCATCCCGATCGTCACCTGCTGGAGGATCAGGCAATTCGGCCCGATCAGCGTCTTGGGATGAATGACGATCCCGTTGGGATGCGGCATCATGAGGCCACCGCCGATCTGCGTCATAATGGGGATATCGGTCCCCGTCACCACAGACCACCAGCTATGGCGCCAGATCGCCAGCCGGCGCGCGACGGCCGCGATGGGCCCACGCCGATGACGCCAACGCTGATAGGAACGGATCGAGCCGATCAGCGCCTGGGGCGGCGCCCAGAAGGCGGGCCGTATTTCCCGGCTCCAGTCCGGCACTTCTGCCGAGATGGTATTCCGCCGCTTCGGCGAGCTCGTCACCACCATTTCTGCGGCCGCGCGGTGAAGCCCGCCCGCTGCTCGATGGCCAGACCGGCGTTCAGCACAGCCTGCTCATCGAATGCCGGGCCGATGATCTGCAGCCCGAGCGGCAGCCCGTCCTTGCTGAGCCCGCCGGGCACGGACATGGCCGGCAGACCGGCCAGCGAGGCGGGCACGGCGAACACGTCGTTGAGATACATGGCGAGCGGATCGTCGATATTCTCGCCAAGGCCGAAGGCAGCGCTGGGCGCCGTCGGCGCGAGGATCACGTCGCAGCTCTCGAAAGCCCTGGCGAAATCGCGCGCGATCAGCGTGCGGACTTTCTGCGCCTGCGTGTAATAAGCGTCGTAGAAGCCAGCCGAGAGCACATAGGTGCCGATGATGATCCGGCGCTTGACCTCGGGACCGAAGCCGGCGGCGCGGGTCGCGGCATACATGTCCTGCAGGTTCGCGCCCTCGGGCAGCTCGCGCAGGCCATAGCGCACGCCATCATAGCGGGCGAGGTTCGACGAGGCTTCTGCCGGGGCGATGATGTAATAGGCCGGCAGCGCATATTTGCTGTGCGGCAGCGACACCTCGACCACCTCGGCGCCCGCATCCTTGAGCCATGCGATGCCGTCGTCCCAAACGCGGGCGACGTCCGCATCCAGGCCCTCGACGCGATATTCCTTAGGGATGCCGACCTTCTTTCCGCGAAGATCGGTGGAAAGCCCCGCTTCCCACTTCGGCACCGGCAGTTCGAGCGAGGTCGAATCCTTCGGATCGAAGCCCGCCATATTCTCCAGCATGATCGCGCAGTCGCGCACGTCATGCGCCATCGGTCCCGCCTGATCGAGCGAGCTGGCGAAGGCGATGATGCCCCAGCGCGAGCAGCGGCCATAAGTCGGCTTGATGCCGGAAATGCCGGTGAAGGCGGCAGGCTGGCGGATCGAGCCGCCAGTGTCCGTGCCGGTCGCAGCGGGACAGAGGCGTGCGGCGATCGCCGCCGAGCTACCGCCCGAGGAGCCACCCGGCGCCAGCGGGGCATTGCCGCCATCATTGCGCCGCCAGGGCGAGATCACATTGCCGAAATAGCTGGTCTCGTTGGACGAGCCCATGGCGAACTGATCGAGATTGAGCTTGCCGAGCATGCCGGCGCCCGCATCCCACAGCTTCTGCGAGACCGTGGATTCGTAGGTCGGCGTGAAGCCTTCGAGCATGTGGCTGGCGGCGGTGGTCTGGACGCCCTGCGTGCAGAACAGGTCCTTCATGCCGATCGGCACGCCGGACAGCGGCTTGAGCGCACCGGCCGCGCGGTCCTTGTCCGCCTGATCGGCCGCGGCGAGCGCGTGGTCCGGCGTCGCGACGATGAAGGCATTGAGAGCCTCCGCCGCGGCGACGTTCGCATTGAAGGCCTCGGCGACTTCGCGCGCGGAGAAATCGCCGGCGCGGAAACCGTCGCGGATCTGGGCGACAGTGAGATCGGTCAGTTCGGCCATTATTCGATCACCTTCGGAACGGCGAAGAAGCCGTGCTCGGCCTGGGGGGCATTGGCGAGCACCTTGTCACGGACATTGCCGTCCGTCACCGCGTCCTCGCGCAGGCGCAGCTTGTTGGGAATGACGGCGGTCATCGGCTCCACGCCGGTCACGTCCACCTCGCCAAGCTGCTCGACCCAGTCGAGAATGCCGTTGAGTTCGGGGACCAGCGCCTCGGCCTCGCTGTCGGTGACGGCGAGCCGCGCCAGGCTGGCGACTTTCTTTACGGTGGTCAGGTCTACGCTCATGGCCGGCGCGCTAGCACCGCCCCGCGCGCGCATCAAGGCACAGCGGCGTCCTGCGGCGGGATCGCGTTGCCGACCGGCTTGCCGTCGATGAACAATTGCCGCTGCTCGACCGGGCGCATCTCCACCCTTCCCGCCCGGATCGCCGCGACCTGCGCCGCGATCTCGGCCTCGCGATCGAGGCTGATGCTGTCCTGCGACCAGCCTCCCTTGGGATCGCGCAGGACGAGGCGAATATTGGGGCGGCAACGATCGCAACCGCGC
>JAFKLU010000128.1 GCA_017304105.1 Sphingomonadales bacterium | reverse complement strand
AGGAGAGCGCCACCATCGGCTTCACGGTCGATCCGGGGGGATAGAGCCCGGCCAGCGTCTTGTTGCGCAGCGGGACGTGATCGTCCTTCGAGAGCATCTCCCATTCGAGATGCGAGATGCCGTCCGAGAAGCTGTTCGGATCGAAGCTGGGCATCGAGGTGGAGGCAAGGATGTCGCCCGTCAGGCAATCCATGATCACCACCGCGCCGCTCTGCTCGCCAAGGCGGCGTCCGGCATATTCCTGCAGGCCGGCATCAATGGTGAGCCGCACCGAGCGGCCGGGCGTGTCCGGCCGGGTCGCCAGATCCCGCACGATCCTGCCGCGCGCCGTCACCTCGACGCGGCGAGCGCCGGGCTTGCCGGTCAGCAGCTTGTCGAGCGACTTTTCCAGCCCTTGCTTGCCCAGTTTGAAGCCGGGGGTGATGAGCAGCGGATCCCTAGTCTTCTGATAGTCCTCGGCCGAGGCGGCGCCGACATAGCCGATGAGATGGCCGACCGCCGGCCCCGCCGGATAGAAGCGCGAATAGCCCTGCGCCGGCGCGACGCCGGGAAACTCGGAGAGGCGCACCGAGAGGGCGGCATATTGCTCGTAGCTCAGATCGTCGGCGACCTGCACGGGCTGGAAACCCGCCGCTTTGTCCAGATCCTCGTTGATGCGGTCCACCACGTTCGGATCGAGCTTGAGGAGCGTGGTCAGCTCCTTCATCACATGCTCGCGCTTCTGCAGGCGGTCCGGGATGATATCGACGCGGAAATTGGTGCGGTTCGAGGCAAGCGGCAGGCCCTTGCGATCCACGATCCATCCCCGGCGGGGCGGCGTGATGGTCAGGTTGACCCGCCGCCGTCTGCGCTGCACCCAGGAAGAAGGCACGGCGGCCGAAGGTGAACGTCTGACTGGCTTCCGTGACGGTCTTGGTGCCAAACAGGACCGAAACGATAGGGTTGTTGGGCCCCTGGAACTTCACGGCAATCGCCACCTGTCCAGCACCGCGCAGATGCGGACCACGAGAGGGAACAAGCCGACGCTATAGGCGATCTGCGGCAGGATCTGAACGAACGATCCGCCATAGCCGGCGAGCCGCACCGCAAGCCAGCCACCGGCCAGCGCGAAGCTGAGCGCGAGCGAGGCGGTGAACCAGCCATGCCAATAGTCCCGCCAGAAATGGCGCTGGCTCTCGAAATCGAGCGCGAGCAGGACGATCGTCCACAGGAAGACCGCGCATCCGATCGGCTGCCCGCTCATGAGGTCGTCGAACAGGCCGAGCGGCATGCCGATCCACAAGGGCCAGATTTCCGGCCGGAGCAGTCGCCAGGCGATCAGCACCATGAGGCCGAACGGGGGCAGCAGCGGCACCTGCGCGATGCTGGGCACCAGCGATGCGATCATGGAGCCGAACATCACGGAGGCGATGGGCGTGCCGCGGATCTGGAGCTGGCTGCGGCGACGGCCGATGCGGCTGTCATAGCGGCTGATCATGGCGCGCCCGCGCTGCTCGCCTGCGCCGCAGCCGCGGCTTCGTCCTCGCGCGCCGCCTCGGCGGGCCGGAAGGGCGTTTGCACGACGACCAACTCGACGCGCGAGGCATTGGCCAGCGGAATGGCGATGGCGCGGTCGCCATGCAGGCGCGCGACGATGGCCACCGGAATGTTGGGCCGGTAGACGCCGCCAATGCCCGAGGTGACGACGACGTCGCCGGGCTTGAACGGATTGCGCTCGGTGTTGAGCGCGCGAATCTCCACCGTGCCATCACCACGGCCCGTGCTGATGCCGGGAATATTGTCGCTGGTGCGGCGCACCGGCACAACATTGCCCTCGTCGATCAGCAGCAGCACGTCCGCCGTATTCGGCCCGGAGCGCAGGATGCGACCGACCAGCCCCTCCGGCGCACGCACGGGCATGCCGGGGAGGACGCCGCGAGACTGGCCAACGTCGAGCCGCGCCATGCGGGCGGCGCTGGTGGTCGTGGAGGAGATGAGATGGCCGGCGGTCACCACACCCGTTTCCGACTCGGTGAGGCGCAGCAGGCGCTTCAGCCGGATATTCTCCTGCCGGATGGCATCGGCCTCGATGAGCTTGGTGCGGTTCGCATCGACCTGACGGCGCAGGGCCGAATTCTGCGAGCCTGCATTGATGTAGGCGGCGATCGCCTCGTCCAGATTGCCGATGCCGATGACGAGCGCGCGCAGATTGGAGGATATCGGCCGCGTGATCTCGGCAGCGCCGGAGCGGAGCGCCGAGAAGCCGGTGGGATCGGCGATCGAGATGACGAGCAGCAGCAGGCCCGCGAGCGCGCCGGCTATGGCGATCACATAGCTGGCGAACAGGCCATATTGCGCCTTGCGGTCGTAGCCAGGACGCCGGTTGCTTGGAGGCGCCATGGCGCGCCCTCCCGTGTGTTATGCGGTCTGGAGCACGCCGCGGAAGACCGGATCCTCCATCGCGCGCCCCGTGCCGATCGCGACGCAGGTGAGCGGGTCCTCCGCCACGGTGACGGGCAGGCCCGTCTCGTCGCGCAGCTCCTCGTCGAGGCCCTTGAGCAGCGCGCCGCCGCCCGTGAGCACGATGCCCTGGTCGACGATATCGGCGGCGAGCTCCGGCGCGGTGTTCTCCAGCGCGATGCGGACGCCCTCGACGATGGTGCCGATCGGCTCCGCAAGCGCGTCGGCGATCTGGCCCTGATTGATCGCGATCTCCTTGGGCACGCCGTTGACGAGGTCGCGGCCCTTGATGTGGATCGTCGCGCCCACGCCGTCGGCCGGCTTCTGCGCGATGCCATATTCCTTCTTGATGCGCTCGGCCGTCGCTTCGCCGATCAGCAGGTTATGATGGCGGCGGACATAGGAGACGATCGCCTCGTCCATCTTGTCACCGCCCACGCGCACGCTGGTGGTGTAGGCAAGGCCGCGCAGCGAGAGCACCGCGACTTCGGTCGTGCCGCCGCCGATGTCGACGACCATCGACCCGATCGGTTCGGTAACCGGCATGTCGGCGCCGATTGCGGCCGCCATCGGTTCTTCGATCAGCCACACCTGGCTTGCCCCGGCGTTCGATGCGGCGTCGCGGATCGCGCGGCGTTCAACGCTGGTCGAACCCGACGGTACGCAAATCACGATTTCGGGGCTGCGAAACGCGTTGGCCTTGCCGCCGTGCACCTTGGTGATGAAGTGCTTGATCATCTGTTCGGCGACATCGATGTCGGCGATGACCCCGTCACGCAGCGGACGGATGGCCTCGATGCTGTCGGGCGTCTTGCCCATCATCAGCTTGGCATCGTCGCCGACCGCCTTGACCCGCTTGATCCCGTTCAGCGTTTCGACCGCGACGACCGAGGGCTCGTTGAGCACGATGCCCT
>JAFKLU010000127.1 GCA_017304105.1 Sphingomonadales bacterium | reverse complement strand
TGCTCGCCCAGGCGAACCAGAGCCAGCAGGGCGTGCTGAGCCTGCTACGCTAAGCGGCAGGCCATGAAATAGGTCGGCGTTAGTCTTGGTCCACGAACGCCGACCCGTTGACCCCCGGCACCCAACAGTCCCCATCGTGCCGGGGGTCAAAACTTTCGACAGGACCGACCTTAATCGAAAACCCTCGTTCCCCCGGGCGAGGGTTTTCTTTCGATTCGCAGACTTCGCTCGCCTTTTCGCGTTCCTGTCGGAAACGGTGGAATCCGCGCGGGAGCCCCGCTAGACCGGCGCGCATGATCGCACATCTCAAGGGCTTGCTTGTGTCGACGGGACTGGACCAGGCGGTCATCGATGTCGGCGGCGTGGGTTATCTGGTCGGCATGTCCTCCCGCAGCCTCGCGGCGCTCGGCGCCGTGGGCGAGGCCGTCACGGTGCACACCGAGATGCTGGTGGGCGAGGAATTCATTCGTCTGGTCGGCTTTGCGAGCCAGACCGAGCGCGACTGGTTCCGGCTGCTGACCGGCGTGCAGGGCGTGGGCGCGCGTGTGGCGCTCGCCATCCTTTCCGCGCTCGATCCGGCCGAGCTTCACCGCGCCATCGCCGGGCAGGACAAGGCGATGGTCGCCCGGGCGAACGGCGTCGGCCCCAAGCTCGCCGAGCGCATCGTGCGCGAGCTCAAGGACAGGATCGGGACGATCGCGACCTCGCCGCTGGCGATGGGCGGCGGGGCAGCGCCGGCTCTGGCGGCAAGCGGCGCGCAGGCTGACGCGCTGGCGGCGCTGGCGTCGCTCGGCTTCAAGCCCGGCGAGGCATCGGCGGCGGTGGGGGCGGCGCTGGATGAATTGGGCGAGGGCGCGAGCCTCGACGCGCTGGTGCGGCTCGCGCTGCGCAAGGCGGCGAAATGAGCGCGCGCGAGGAGATGGTCGCCAAGCTGGCGGCGGATCAGGCGGCCTTCGCGCAGGCGACGCGCGCGCGGCTCATCCAGGAAGCCAATGTCTCGCTGCGCTGGCTCAAGGCCGCGCTGCTGGCGCTGAACGGCGCGGCGGCCCTCGCCGTGCTCGACAGCGCGCTGCTGCCGCTCGCCACAAAGGGCCCGCCGCTCGGCCTGTTCTTCGCCGGGTTGCTGGCGGCGCTCGCCATGGGCTTCCTCGCGCAGCGCGCGAACATGGCGATGATTGCGCCGATCGCGGAGGCGCATCAATATTGGATCGGCATCACCGCCGGCGAAGCGCTCGATCCCGTGCGCTGGGCGGGGATCGAGCAGGCGGTTGCGGACGCGACCGGCCAGTCGCGCTGGGTCAAGATCGCGGCGTGGCTTTCCGTCGCCGCTTTCTCGGCCGGTTGCGGCGCGGTGGCCTATCTCGCTTTGTGGGGCTATCGCCTCCCGTGGTGACGAGCGTCATCCCGACGCGCCGCCGCTCATTTGAGCAGCGGCTTGATCTTCGCGATCGCCGGCTCGGCGCAGGCCTCGTCCTTCTCGCCGCCCGGCGCGCCCGAGACGGCGATGGCGCCGATCTGCTCGTCCCCGGCCATGAGCGGCAGGGCGCCGCGCCAGGCGAAACCGGCGATCCTGGGATCGGCTTTCACTTCCTCGGCGAGCTTCGCGTCGGTCTTGACGCGGTCCATGATGACGCCGCTCGCCACCTTGTAGCGGATGACCGTCGCGATCTTGCCGGCCGCGATCTGCTGCGTGCGCGGATTGACGCCGTCGGCCGAGAGCATGGCGATGGGAATGCCCTCCGCATCGGCGACGAGCGCGGTCGTCTTGTAGCCATTGGCAAGGCAGGTCCGGATCGCGATCTGCGCGGCCTCGACCGCGGCGGCGAGGCTAGGTCCCTTGGCGCGGGGCGGCGGCGGCGCGGGCTGGGCGAGCGCCGGCGCGGCAAAGCTCGCCAGCAGCAGGGCCTGAATTTTCATCGATCGACGCATGGCTTGCCTCCCCATCCCGTGTTCGCCGCACCGCGCACGGCCGATGGCAGAACCTATCAAGGCGCGCGCATGGCCGCAATCACGCGCCGGATGGAATATCGCGCGCAGCCGGATATGAGGGGGCGCATGAGCGACCCCGCAACCACATTTCGACCAGCTTATGGCTGAGCCCAATCCCCTGCTCGCCGCCGGGCGCGCGCCCGAGGATGCGGATGCGGCGCTGCGCCCCAAGACGCTCGATGACTTCATCGGGCAGAAGGCGGCGCGCGAGAATCTGCGCGTGTTCATCGCGGCGGCGCGGGCGCGCGGCGAGGCGCTCGACCATGTGCTGTTCTTCGGGCCGCCGGGCCTCGGCAAGACGACGCTGGCGCAGATCGTGGCGCGCGAGATGGGCGTGGGCTTCCGCGCGACATCCGGCCCGGTGATCGCCAAGGCGGGCGATCTCGCCGCGCTGCTCACCAATCTGGAAGAAGGCGACGTGCTGTTCGTGGACGAGATCCACCGGCTCGATTCGCGCGTCGAGGAAGTGCTCTATCCCGCGATGGAGGACCGCGCGCTCGACATCATGATCGGCGAGGGCCCGTCG
>JAFKLU010000345.1:33098-34239 GCA_017304105.1 Sphingomonadales bacterium | reverse complement strand
CCTTTCAGGCATTCTGCCATGCACAGCAAGCATAGTGCATCGGAGAGGATGTGAAGCTTCAGCAGCTCCGTTACGTCGTCGAGATCGTCCGGCGCGGCAATCACCTGTCCGCCGCGGCCGAGGCGCTGAACACCTCGCAGCCCGGCGTCAGCCGCCAGATCCAGCTTCTGGAACTGGAGCTTGGCTTCGAGATTTTCGTGCGCACGCGCAACCGCATCATCGGGCTCACCGAGCCGGGCGAAATCGTCTTCACCATCGCGCAGCGCATCGCGACCGACGTCGCCGCCCTGAAGCGCCTCAAGAGCGACATGACGTCCGGCAACAGCGGCGTCTTCACCATCGGCACGACGCCCTTTCAGGCGCGCTACACGCTGCCGCGCGTGGTCGAGCAGTTCATCAAGCGCTATCCCGAGGTGCGGCTGGAGCTGCGTCAGGGCGATGCCGAGGAAATCCGCCAGATGGTCGAGGCGGGCGATGTGGATTTCGCCATCGGCACGGAGACCGCGCGCGAATTCCCCAATCTCGTGAAGCTCGATTGCTTCGAGGCCCGGCGCATGGTCGTCGCGCCCATGGGCCATCCGATCCTTTCGGTGCCGCACCTGACGCTGGCCGAGATCGCGCGCTATCCCATCATCACCTATGACCAGCGCTACAGCGGCCGCTGGAAAGTGATGAAGGCCTTTCACGAGGCCGGGCTGGAGCCGCACATCATCATGAGCGGCATCGATGCGGACGTGTGCAAATCCTATGTGGCGCTCGGCCTCGGCATCGGCATTCTGGCCACCATGGCCCATGATCCGGAGAAGGATGCGGGCATCGCCATTCGCGAGACGGGCGATCTCATCCCTTCAAGCACCATCCAGATCGCACTGCGGCCCAACACCTATCTGCGTCCCTTCCAGCTCGAATTCATCCGCGCCATCGCCCCGCACCTCACCCCGGTGAGCGTGCGGGAGGCGGTGCAGACCTTCCAGAATTCGCGCGGCGCGGACTGAGCGGGGAGGCGCTGGAGGGGTGGGCGCGCGGGTCAGGCCGCCACGACCCCGCCATCGATCGAGATCAGCGTCCCCGTCACATAGGAGGACGCGTCCGACGCCAGCCAGACCACCGCGCCGGCCATCTCCTCCGGCTCGGACACGCG
>JAFKLU010000345.1:0-33093 GCA_017304105.1 Sphingomonadales bacterium | reverse complement strand
CCCGGCGAGGCGGGGAGCGCGCTGCGTCCGGCGCGCATGGAGGCGAGCAGGCCGGTGTTGACCGGCCCCGGCGCGATGGCGTTCACGCGGATGCCCTTGTCGGCAAGCTCCAGTGCGACCGAGCGCGTAAGGCCCGCCACCGCATGCTTGCTCGCCGCATAGGGGGCGCAATAGGCAAGGCCCGTGATCGCGGCGGTGGAGGCGAGATTGATGATCGAGCCCTTGCCCCCTGCCAGCATATGGGGAACCTGATATTTCATCCCCAGCATCGCCCCGCGCACATTGATCGCAAACAGCGTGTCGAACTGCTCGGCACTCTGGTCCTGGATCGCGCCCGGCCAGCCGGGAATGCCGGCATTGTTCATCGCGATATCGAGTCCGCCCAGCCGCGCGACCGCCTCCTTCACCGCAGCGGCGACCTGCTCCTCTCTGGTCACGTCGACCGCGACATAGCTGACCTTCGTCCCGCTTTCCGCGCCAATCTCCCGCGCGAGGCCCTCGCCCTTGCCCGGATCGATGCCGCCGATGACGAGATCGGCGCCCGCATTCGCGATGGCACGCGCGCAGGCGAGGCCGATGCCCGAGTCCGCGCCGATGACCATGGCCTTGCGGCCGCTGAGGGAGAAGGAAATGTCAGCCATAAGTCACCACTCCTGTGCTGGCGGCGTGTCCCGCGATGCGTGGGACAGCCTCTGCCACAAGCCGCCACCCGGATGGGCATGCCATCTCGCGAGCCAGTAACATTCCTCGTTATGCTCGCCGCAATGCCCGCCGCGCGGACAGGCGGTTTTCGCGCGCCGCAAATGTGCGAAAATGCCCGAGCCCCAGCCCACCCATTTCCTGCATGATGTGCCGGTTCGGGCAAGAGCCGCAGGGTCCGGCGCGATAGACCGCAGTCGGGAATGCCCGAAACGATGGAAGGGGATGGCGATGGAAGAGGCACAACCGCAGACCGGCGCGACACGGCGCGATCTCATGACCGCGATGTTCGCCGCCCCGGCCGCGCTCGCTTTGCCTGGCGCTCTCCCGGCCGCAACGACCGCGCCGCCGCTCAAGGTGCTCTCACTCGTCGCACGCAAGAGCGCGCTCAGTCAGGATCGCTTCCGCCAGCACTGGCTGGGCATCCACGGGCCGATGGCGCGCAAGGTGCCGGGCCTGCAGGGCTTCATCCTCTCCGAGGCAGTGCAGGACAGTGCCGCCGCCGCGCCCGGCGCCAATTACAAGGACCGTTTCGACGGCATCGCCCACATCTGGTATCCGAGCCAGGAGGCAATGCGCGCCGGCATGGCCACCCAGAGCGCGAAGGACTGGCTGGCCGACGGCGACCTGTTCATCGATCGCGCGGCGTCGCGCAATTTCATCGTCGAGGAGCAGGTCGTGGTGCCTCCGCCGCGTGGCGAGGGCGGCATCAAGCGCACGCTTCTCATGGTCCGCAAACCCGAGCAGACGCACGAGGCGTTCATGGCGCACTGGACCGGCCGGCATGTCGAGCTGGCAAGGGGCGTCCCCGGCCTTGCCGGCTGCGTCTACAACAAGATCGTGAGCGCACTCGGCCGGCAGGGCTCGCCCTTCGCCGAAATCGACGGCATCGCCGAAGTCTGGTGGGATAGCGGCGCGGCGAACATGGGCGGCCGGGTCGAGAGCCCGCAATCCGCCGCGTGGGCGGCCGACGCCGCGCTGTTCACGGATCGCGCGCGCAGCCGCACCATCATCAGCCTGGAACATGTGATGATCGCCCCGGCCGGAGCGCCTGCATGAGCGCCGTGCGCCTGCGCATCCCGGGGCTCCTCGCCCTGAGCCTGCTCGCGCTCGCCGCCCCGTCCGCGCCAGTCGCCGCGCAGGGCGACACGCCCGCGGCCCCGCAAAAGCCGGCCGAACGCGCCACACCCTGGCGCATCGCGACGATCACTTATGCCTATCCCGACCTCAACAAGCCGGTGAAGGCGGCGCTCGCCCGGCTCGGCTATGTTGAAGGCCGCAATGTCGTCTATCGCGACTGGGCGGGCGAGCGGAACCTCGCGATCATGCCGAAGCTCGCCAGGGAAGTGGTCGAGTGGAAACCGGATGTCGTGCTCTCGCTGATGACCAATGCCCATGTCGCGATGCGCGAGGCGACGAAGGATAATCCGGTGCCGGTGGTGCTCTGGTCGGCCGATCCGCTGGAGACGGGCGTCATCAAGTCGTTCCGCAAGCCCGGCACCAACTTCACCGGCTTCACCTACGAGCCGTTCGAGGCGGTGCTGCACGTGCGGCTGCTCAAACTCGCCATGCCGGGGCTCAAATGCGTCGGCCATCTGTGGAACCACACTTATCCGCCGGCGCCCTCCACGCTGCGCGACCTGCATGTCGCGGCGCAGCTCATGGGCCTGACGGTGATCGAGGGCGAAGCGCTCACGAAGGAGCAGATCGTCCCGCGCATCGAATCCTTCCGCAAGGCCGGCTGCGATGCCTTCACCGTGGGCCCGCACGAACTGCTGAACGGCAATGGCCAGCTCATCGGCGAAACCGCGCTCAGGAACCGTCTCGCCGCCGTCTCCATCCAGACCTCGATCGTCCGGGCCGGCGGCCTCGCCACTTATGCGCCGCCGCACGACAAGGGCTGGGTCGCGATGGCGGACATGGCCGACCGCATCCTCAAGGGCGCCAGACCCGCCGACATGCCGATCGAGCGGCGCCTCGGCAGCCCGCTCACGCTCAATCTCAAGGCCGCGAAGGCGCTCGGCCTCACCTTGCCGCCGAGCCTGATTGACGAGGCCAACGACATCATCGAATGAGGATCTGACCCTTGGTGAACAAGATCTACGAGACGCCCACCGCCGCGCTGGACGGCCTGCTGTTCGACGGCATGACGATCATGTCCGGCGGCTTCGGCCTCTCGGGCAATCCCGAGAGCCTGATCCCGGAGATAAGCGATGCCGGGGTCAACGGCCTCACCGTCATCTCGAACAATTGCGGCGCGGACGGCTTTGGCCTCTGGATGCTGCTCGCCAACGGCCAGATCAGGAAGATGATCAGCTCCTATGTCGGCGAGAACAAGCTGTTCGAGAAGCTGTATCTGGAGGGCACGCTGGAGCTGGAGCTGAACCCGCAGGGCACGCTCGCCGAGCGCATCCGCGCTGGCGGCGCGGGCATTGCGGCCTTTTATACCAAGACGGGCGTGGGGACGGTGGTAGCCGAGGGCAAGCCGGTCGAAATGTTCGAGGGCCATGAATATGTGCGCGAGACCTGGCTGCGCGCCGACCTGTCGATCGTCAAGGCATGGAAGGCCGACCCCTCGGGCAATCTGGTCTTCCGCAAGACCGCACGGAACTTCAATCCGGTGATGGCGACGGCGGGCAGGGTGACGGTCGCCGAGGTCGAGGAAATGGTGCCGCTCGGCGCGCTCGATCCGGACCATGTGCACACGCCCGGCATCTATGTCGACCGGGTGGTGAAGACCACGATCAACGAGAAGCGCGTCGAGCACCGGACGACGCGGCCTCGGCCGGCTTAGGCCGCGCGGACGCGGGAATGACGATGTGGGGACAAGCGACGTCCCCTTTGGCGTCATGTCCGGGCAGACCGCTTTTCGGGTTATCGCCACGAATAGCGGTCGTTCGAACCGGTCCACGCAGCCTGGCGCGTTCTATCCCCAGGCCTGCTCGTAAAGCTGCTGCATCTCCGCCTCGGTCGGCACGCGCGGATTGTTGCCGGGCGAGCCCGACGCAATCGCCTGTTTGACCATCAGCGGGATCAGCCGCTCCCATTTCTCCCGGTCGATGCCATAGCCCCTGGGATCGGGCACCTGCAGGTCGTGGTTGAGCGCGCCCAGCTCCTCGACCAGCCGGTTGACCGCCATCTGATCGCCCTCCCCGTCCCGCGCGATGCCCATCGCCTCGGCGCAGCGGGCGTAGCGGCGCACGTTGCCGGGGGCGGAAAAGGCCGTCACCAGAGGCAGCAGCATCGCATTGGAGAGCCCGTGCGGCACATGAAAATGCGCACCGATCGGCCGGCTCATGCCATGCACCAGCGCCACCGAGCTGTTCGAGAAGGCGATGCCGGCATAGGTCGCGCCGAGCATCATCGCCTCGCGCGCGGCGCGGTTCTGCCCGTCGGCCCAGACGGCGCGCAGATTGGGCGCCATGAGGCGGATCGCCTCCAGCGCGAAGCCATCCGAGACCTGATTGGCATGGCGCGAGACATAAGCCTCGATCGCGTGGGTGAGCGCATCGATGCCAGTATCGGCCGTGAGGCGCGGCGGCATGCTGAGCGTCAGCTCATAGTCGACCAGCGCGGCGACCGGCAGATAGGCGAGGCCGATGCAGAGCATCTTCTCGTCCTTCTCGGCGTCCGTCACGATGGTGAAGCGCGTCGCTTCGCTGCCCGTACCGGCCGTGGTGGGTATGGCGATGACCGGCAGGCCCGGCTCGTCCTGCATGTGCGGTGCCTTGTAGTCGCGCATCGCCCCGCCATGCCGGGCAAGCACGGCCACGGCTTTCGCGCTGTCGATCGGGCTGCCGCCGCCGAAGCCGACCACGCAATCGTACGTCCCCTCGCGCAGCGCCGCCACCGCCCGCTCGATGGAGGCGACATCCGGCTCGGGCATGGTGTCGGCGAAAAGCCGCGCCTGCATTCCCGCACCAACGATCGCATCCATCAGCGGCTGCGCCATGCCGCTTTCCACCAGAAAGCGGTCGCTCATGACGAACGGCCGGGACAGCCCAAGCTGCCGCAGCACATCCGGCAATAGGAGCGAGGCGCCGGCGCCCACGCGCATCATGCGAGGAAAGGCTACCGTGAATGACATCTAGCCTCTCCCGTGCACAAAGGCGGCCCCTGATGGCGCCTTACCTCACGCCATTATGGATGCTGCCCGACCCCGGCAAACGCCCAATATCGCAACTCATCTGTGCGATATTGCCGGGTCACTTCGCGTAGACGGCCTCCTCCTCGCTCGCGCCGGTAAGCGAGCCGGTGGGTCCAAGGAAGCGCGCATGGTGGGCGTCCACCTCGGCGCGGATGAAGCGACGCACCGCCTGGACGCGGGGGCTGGGCGCGACATCGGTGCTCGCGACCAGCCAATAGCTGCGCTTGAGCACAATCTCGTCCGGCAGCACCGGCACGAGTTGCGGACTGCGCGCGGCGATGAAGGCGGGCAGCACGCACAGGCCATAGCCCGCGCTGGCCGCCTCGGTCTGCGCATGAAGGCTGGAGCTTTGCAGCCTGGCGCGCAGGCCCTTGGCCACCTCGTCCAGATAATCGAGGCCACGCACGAAGACGAGATCGTCGATATAGCCGCAGAAGACATGATCGCGCAGATCCTCCCGGCTGGCGATCGGCGGGCTGCGGTCGAGATACTCGCGCGACCCATAGACGTACAGCGCATAGTCGGTGAGCTTTTCGCGGAAGAAACGCCCGGTTTCCGGCGGTTGCAGGCTGATCGCGATGTCCGCCTCGCGCCGGGAGAGCGCGACGATCTGCTGCAGGGTCAGCAGTTCGATGGTGAGATTGGGATATTGCTGCGCGAACTTGGGCAGTCGCCCGGCGAGGAAGAAATTGCCGAAGCCCTCAAGCGTGCTGATCCGCACGATGCCGCCCACGCCATGGCTGCTCGCCAGCATCTCGCGGCCGATCTTGCGCGCCTCGTTGTGGATCGCCTCGGCCGAGGGCAGCAGCCGCTCGCCATTGGCGGTGAGATAATAGCCGCGCGGGGTCCGCTCGAAGAGCTTGACGTTCATCGCCCGCTCCAGCGCATCCACCCGCCGGATGATGGTCGCGTGGTCCACGCCCAGCCGCCGCGCCGCCAGCGAGACGGTACCGGATTGCGCGACGCTCAGAAAATAGCGCAGGTCATCCCAATCAAACGGCCGCATTCCGCCCCCTCCCGCAATTTTGCACAGCGATAATGCGATATTGCCCATTTGACCGCACAGAACAAGTGCTCCACATCGACGCTGCGAAGTCCGAAGGACGATACGTAAAGGCGGGGCCGACCGGTCGCGCCACAGGGGCAGGAGGAGGAGAGCCGATGGGCGACAAGCAAGGTCGCGGCCCGCGCAAGTGGGTCAATCTGCTGCTGCTTGTGCCGTGCATCGCCGCGCTCTGGGTGCCGCTCTACAATTTCGACGAGCCACGCCTGTTCGGCATCCCGTTCTTCTATGCCTGGCAGCTCATCTGGATCTGGCTGGGCGCCGGGCTCACCTGGATCGTGTATGTCGTCGACTGGCGCGGGAGCGACCGATGAGCGACACGGCAAGCCCCGTCGCGATCGGAATCTTCGTCGCCCTGTTCTTCCTGATCTCCTCGCTCGGCTTCGTGGCGACGCGCTGGAAGAAGGCGGATCTCAACCAGCTCGACGAATGGGGGCTGGGCGGCCGCCGCTTCGGGCCGCTGCTCGTCTGGTTCCTGCTCGGGGGCGACTTATACACCGCCTATACCTTCGTGGCGCTGCCCGCGCTCATGTATGCGAGCGGCGGCGCGGGCTTCTTCGCCGTGCCCTATTCGATCGTCGTGTTCCCGATCGTTTTCGCGATCTTCCCCAAGCTGTGGACGATCTGCTCGGAGCGCGGCTACGTCACGGCTGCCGATCTGGTCGGCGGGCTGTTCCGCAACAGAGCGCTTGCGCTGATGATCGCGCTCACCGGCATCGTCGCGACCATGCCCTATCTCTCGCTGCAACTCGTCGGGCTGGAGGCGATCTTCGCCGGGCTCGGCCTGCATGCGAGCGTCACCCTGTTCGGCCACGAGATGGAGCTGCCGTTGCTCGTCGCCTTCGCGGTGATGGCTGGCTTCACCTATAATAGCGGCATCCGCGCGCCCGCGATCATCGCTGTGGTGAAGGACATCCTCATCTACACGACGCTGATCGCCGCGATCGTGGTGATCCCCGCGAAGCTCGGCGGCTATGGCGCCATCTTCGATGCGGTTCCGGCCGAGAAGCTCATCATCCCGCCGACGCCGCCGGGCAGCCTCGGCCCGCAATTCGCCTATGCGACGCTGGCGCTGGGCGGCGCGCTCGGCCTGTTCCTCTATCCCCATGCGCTGACCGGGCTGCTCGCCGCCTCCAGCCGCGACGCGATCCGCCGCAACGCCGTGTTCATGCCGATCTACGCCTTCGCGCTCGCGCTCCTGCTGCTGCTCGGCTTCATGGCGCTGGCTTCCGGCGTGAAGCAGATGCCCGAATTCGCCGACGGCTTCGCGCGCTTCGGCAACATCTATGCGGTGCCGGCCCTCTTCAACCACATGTTCCCGCCCTGGTTCGTCGGCACCGCCTTCGCGGCCATCGCCATCGGGGCGCTGGTGCCGGGCGCGATCATGTCCATCGCGGCGGCCAATCTCTTCACCCGCAACATCTACCGCGCCTTCATCCGGCCCGATTGCTCGGAAGCGCATGAAACGCAGGTGGCCAAGATCTTCTCGCTGCTGGTCAAGGCGGGCGCGCTCGGCTTCGTCACATTCTTCCCTGAGACGTCGGTCGTGCAGCTCCAGCTCATCGGCGGCATCTGGATGTGCCAGACGCTTCCCGCCGTGCTGATGGGCCTCTACTTCAAATGGCTAAGCGGCAATGCGCTGCTGCTCGGCTGGGCAGCGGGCATCGGCGCGGGCACGGCCATGGCGGCGGCGACGGGCTTCAAGGACAGCGTCTATACGCTGACCATTCTGGGCCTCGACATTCCCTGCTATTCCGCGGTGAGCGCGCTGGTGCTCAACATTGCGGTGGCGGTGCTGCTGAGCCTCGCGCTCAGGCCCTCCGCCCGGCCCGATACCATGGCCCCTGCGCCCGCCAACTGAGAGGAGCGACGTCTATCATGAAACTCAACTGGTCGCGCCTCTCCCCCTTCGTGCGCAAGGTGATGATCGTCGGGCATGAGACCGGCACGGCGGCCCGCATCGAATGCATCGAGACGGCAGCCTCGATGAGCGAGGCCAATGCCACGCTTCAGGCGGACAATCCGCTGAGCAAGATCCCGACTCTGGTGCTGGCTGACGGCACGAGCCTCTATGACAGCCGCGTCATCTGCGAGTATCTCGACAGCCTGCATGACGGGCCCAGGCTCTTCCCGGAAGGGCCGGCCCGCTGGGACGCGTTGCGCCGCCAGTCCCTCGGTGACGGGATCATGGACGCGCTGATCCTCTGGCGGCAGGAGCGGCTGAAGTCCCAGGAGACGCAGACTGCGCCCTGGCTGACCACCTTCGCGCGCAAGATCGAGGTCGCGCTCGCGCAGCTCGATGCCGAGGCCGGGCGGCTGGGCGAACTGCCGTTCGACATCGGCCACGCCGCGCTCGGCTCGGCGCTGCGCTATATGGACGTGCGCTTCGAGGATCTGGACTGGCGCGCCGATGTCCCCCGCCTCGCCGCCTGGCATGCCGAATTCGAGAAACGCCCTTCCGCCATCGCGACGGACCCGCTCGTATGAGGACCATGACCGCGCTCGCTCTCTGGGCCTCGCTGCTCGCGTCTCCCGTCCTCGCGCAATCAAGCGCGCCGGTCGCGCAGCGCGCCGCGGCGGTGGCGCTGGGCACGGCCAATGTGACGGCGCTGCACGACGTGCGCCGGCTACACATCGCCTATACCCAGCTTGCCGAAGTGGGGCTCTGGCAGGAGATGGCCGATCTCTTCGCCGACGACGCCGAGATGATCGTCGGCACGCGCAGCATCCGGGGCAAGCCGGCGATCGGTCAGTGGATCAGGGACGAGCTCGGCACCGGCAGGCAGGGCCTCGCGCCCGGCGAGGTGCGCAGCCTGCTGCCCTTCACGCCCGTCGCCAATCTGGGGGCGGACGGCCGCACCGCGAAAGTGCGCTGGCACGAACTCGCCATGATCGGCGCCTATGGCAAGGACGCGCGCTGGGCAGGCGGCATCTATGAGAACGATTATGTGAAGCGCGGTGAGGTCTGGCTGATCGCCCGCATGCATTATTTCCCGCAGTTCGCGGGCAGCTATGCGGACGGCTGGCGCAATGTCGAAGCGGACCTCAAGGTCGTGCCGATGCACTATACGCCGCAGACGGCGGGCATCCCCATTCCGGCCATGGCCACCCCGCCCGCCGCGCCCGATCCCGCCGCGCTCGCCGGGCAACTCGACGGGCCGCTCTCCGCGATGGTCGAGGAGAATGCGGTACGCAATCTCCAGAACATCTACGGCTATTATGTCGACCGGCGCATGTGGGACGATGTCGCCGACCTGTTCGAGCCGGACGCAACGCTCGACATAGCCGGGCTCGGCCAGTGGAAGGGCGCGAAGAGCATCCGCCGCGGGCTCGAGCGCGAGGGGCCGGCGGGTCTCGGCGCGGGCGAGCTCAACGAGCATGTCCAGTTCCCGGCGATCATCACCATGAGCCCCGATGGCACGCAGGCCCATGCGCGCGGGCTGGAACTCGCCATGACCGGGCGGAACGACGCGAAGGGCTACTGGGCGGTCTCCATCTTCGAGAACCGCTATGTGAAGCGGGACGGCATCTGGCGGATCGCGCAGATGCAGCTCTTCCCGCGCCTTCGCGCCGACTATGCGGAGGGCTGGGCAAAGAGCCGGCTCGATCCGGTCGCGCCCGAGGGGGAGCAGAAGCCGGATGCGCCCTCCGCGCTCGGCAAGGATGCGCTGCCCGCCTTCTCCTGGCGCCATCCGGTGACCGGACAGCCGATCCGCTATCCGGCCGGGACGCGCGTCGCAGGTGAGCTGCGCACCTTCGGCAAGCCGGCGCAGCAATCCGTCGCGACGCTTCCGGCCGCTCAGCGCATCGCCGAGGCGGAGCGCAAGCAGCGCCTGCTCGCCGCCGACATCGGCGCGGAGAATGTCTCCAATGCCTTCGGCAACTACATCGACGATTTCGAATGGGAACTGCTCGGCCAGCTCTTCGCGCGCAAGGGCGCCCGCGAGATGCCCTATGCCGGTTTCTATATCGGCCCCGAGCGCATCACGGCGGCGGAGGTCACCAAATGGGGCCATCGGCGCACGCCGCGCACCAGCATCCCCATCCATCTGCGCATGCAGCCGGTGATCGACGTGGCGGCGGACGGGCGCTCGGCGAAGTTTCGCACGCGGCTGTTCTCGATCGGCAGTTCGCTCAACGGCGCTGGCAGCTTCTCGGGCGGCATGTATCCCAATGATCAGGCCGCGCTGGAAGATGGCGTGTGGAAGCTGTGGAGCGTCGCCATCGACGAATTCTACTATAACAGCGCTGGCTACAAAAATGGCTGGACCAACGTCCCCGCCGAGCCGGCAGAGAAAAAGCCGGACATGCTGATCAAGGCTTATCCGCCCGACGTGCCGCTAACCGCGCTCGGCCAGCGCCAGCAGGGCTTCATCCCCGGCAGCACGCAATTCAACCCCTATGTCCACAACGGCCCGGCCTATCCCGGCTATCCCTCCGCGACGCCGATGTGGTTCCATTATGTGAACCCGGTGAGCGGGCGCGTGCCGCCTTATTACTGGCCGGACTGCGCAAGCTGCCCGGGCGCGCCTCAAACGAGCCTGTCCGCCAATGGCTATTAGGATGATCCTTCCCTCCCGGAACAATCCCGTGCTCCTGACAGCCGCCATCCTGCTCGGAACCTCAATGGCCCAAGCCCAGCCAACCGATCTCGCGCTGGCGCTCGACCGCACTGAATCCGCACGCACCGTGCGCAACTTGCAGATCCTGCTCGCCCATCATGTCGAGGCAGGCGACTGGGCAGCAGCAGCCGAGCTGTTCGCCCCGGATGCCACGGCCGACTGGAACGGGGAGACCGTCAAGGGCCGCGCCGCCATCCGGGCCGATCTGCAAAGGCGGCTCGGTGGCGGCGGCGCGAAGGGCGATCTCCACACCATCCTCGCCCTCTCCCCCGTGGTCACGCTCGCCCCGAACGGCGACCATGCCAGGGCGCGCTGGCACGAGGTCGGCCTGTTCGGCGGCGCGGGCGTCACGGACAACTGGACCGGCGGCATCTACGAGAACAGCTATGTGCGCCAGCACGGCCAATGGCGCATCGCAGGCCTCTCTTATCGACCGCAGTTCAAGGGCAGCTATGCGCAGGGCTGGCGCAATGCCGTGCCCGACCTCAAGGTCACGCCCTATCATTACGAGGCCGCCACCGTCGGCGCGCCCGCGACGCTGACCGCCGCGCCCGGCAGCAAGGCGCCCCTCCTCGCCCCGGCCGAACTCGCCGCCCGCGCCCGGCGCCTCGCCGACGAGGATGCGGTGCGCAATCTCCAGAACAGCTACGGCTATTATGTCGACCGTCGCATGTGGGACGATGTGGTGGACCTGTTCGCGCCGGACGGCAGCTATGCCAGCGCCGAAATCGGGAGCTATGTCGGCCCCGCGGCCATCCGCGCCGCGCTGGAGCGGGAAGGCCCCGCCGGTCTCGCCCATGGCGATCTCAACGACCATATCCTGACCAACCTGCTTGTCTGCGTAGCGCCCGATGGCCGTACGGCCCGCGCGCGCGGCCTCGATTTCGGCTGGACCGGCAACAATGCCGGCAAGGCCTGGTGGTCGCTCACGCTGTTCGACAATCTGTTCGAGAAGGCGGGCAACGTCTGGCGCCTCAAGGCCGTGCGCCAATATCCGCGCATGCGCACCGACAGCAGGACGAGTTGGGATGCCGGCCTCCAGCCCACCCCGGCACCCGGCCGCGCGCCCGATGCTGCCGCCCCCGCCGAGCCGACGCTGATCGCGAGCTGCCCGGCCCCGGCCGCCGCCGGCCCGCTCGATCCCGCCGAAGCCCGCGCCCGGATCGACGCCGCCGCCGCAAGCGTCGCCATCGACAATGCCTCCAACGCCTTCGGCAATTATATCGACGATTTCGAGTGGGCGAATCTCTCGAAGGTCTTCACGCGCGCCGGGCTGCGCGAGGCTCCGGGCGTGGGCTTCTACAGGACGCCGGAACGCATCTTTCGCATGCAGTCCACGCGCTACGGCAAGCTCGCCAGCCCGCGCACGAACATTCCCATTCACGCCCGCATCCAGCCTGTGATTCATGTGAGCGCGGATGGACAGAGCGCGCACTTCCGCGTCCGGCTCATGCAGTTCAACTCCGCGCTGGCCAGCTCGGGCGGCGTGATGGGCGGCATCTATGAGGATCAGGCGCGGCTGGAGGATGGCGTGTGGCGGCTCTCCTTCGTCGAGATCGACCACTATCTCCAGACGCGCGGCTATGCGGACCTGTGGACCAACGTGCCCGAGGGGCTGGGTCAGCGCATGCTCCCCAATGTCGGCGCACTACGCGACTTTCCGCCGGACGCACCATTGGTCGGTGAGGTCGCCGCGCCTTATCCGGCGGTCGGCAAGATGTGGTTCCATTATGCCAATCCGGTGAGCGGCCGCCGCCCGCCGCTGATGACGCCGAAGACGCAGGGCGTGCGCTCCGGCTCGCCGGAGGAGAGCGGCCAATGACCACGCCAGATCGTTGGGTCCGCTTCGAAAGCGCGCAGGGGCCACGCCAGGGCTATATAGAGGGCGAGACGATCGTGCCCATCGCGGGCGACATGTTTGGCGACTGGCGGCCGGAAGCCGATCCGGTGCCGCTCACCGGCGCGCGACTGCTCGCGCCGGTCATCCCGCCGACCTTCTATGCCTGCGGGATCAACTATGCGGGCCACTGGCGCACGGCGGCGGAAGAATTCGGCCTCGATCTGGACAAGAGCTGGCCCAAATATCCCGAGGTCGGCTACCGCGCGCAGAGCGCCATCATCGGGCCGGGCGATCCCATCATCCTGCCCGCCGACGTGCCGCCCAATGTGCAGGTCGAGGGCGAGCTTGCCGTGGTGATCGGCCGCCGGGCGAAGCATGTGCGCCCCGAAGACGCGCTCGATCATGTGTTCGGCTACACGATCGGCAATGATGTCTCGGCGCGCGGCTGGCAGTTTTCCGAC
The DNA here is from genome assembly GCA_017304105.1 of Sphingomonadales bacterium. Classification (GTDB taxonomy): domain Bacteria; phylum Pseudomonadota; class Alphaproteobacteria; order Sphingomonadales; family Sphingomonadaceae; genus Sphingobium. The sequence continues at coordinate 20,261 of JAFKLU010000345.1, read as the reverse complement.
CGCACCTTCTGGCGCTCCAAGAATGCCGACACGTTCAAGCCGCTCGGCCCATGGATCAGGCGCGGGGTCGATCTCGACAGCCTGGTGACGCGCGTCAGCGTCAATGGCGAGCTGCGCGAGAGCTTCCCCACCAACAGGATGATCTGGTCGATTGCCGACTATATCGCCGCCATCACCCGCTACATCACCCTCATCCCCGGCGATGTCATCATCATGGGAACGGACGGCCATTGCCCGCAGCTCAATCCCGGCGACACGGTCAGCATCGAGATCGAGGGCATCGGCACGCTCAGCAATCCGGTGGTGGCGGAATGAGAACCCTCAATTTCAATGTGGCTCCCCCCTTCGCGGGAGCACGAGCCGTGCCGATCCTGGAGACCTGTCGATGATCCGCCAAGCCTTGCCCGCCATGCTGCTCAGCGCGCTGTACCTCAGCCCCGCACATGCCGCCCCGATCGACCCCGCGCTTGCCGAGCGCATCGCCCGGCTTGAGCGAGACGTCGCCCGCGCGGACTCGGTGCGGCAGGTGAAGCTCGTCCAGACCGCTTACGCGCATTTCGCCGAATTCGGCCTGTGGGATCAGATGGCGGACCTGTTCGCCGACAAGGGCGTGCTCCAGATCGGCGGCAATGAAGTGAAGGGCCGCAAGGCGATCCTCGCCTATCTCACCCGCGAATTTGGCGGCGGCCGGCTCGGTCTCGCACCCGGCGGCGTGGCGACGCGCATGCAGCTGACGCCCGTGGTCAACCTCGCTGCCGATGGCAAGAGTGCCAAGGGCCGCTGGCACGAGCTCGCCATGCGCGGCCAACTCGGCGGCGAGGCGCGCTGGGAAGGTGGCATCAGCGAGAATGACTATGTGCTGGAAGGCGGCCGCTGGAAGATCGCGCGACTGCATCTCTACCCCATGTATGCCGGCAGCTATGAGGATGGCTGGAAGGCACTGGAAGCGGACATCAAGGTCGTGCCGGTGCATTTCACGCCGGACAGCGCGGGCGTGCCCGTTCCCAAGCCTAGCGAGCCGATCGCCGCCGCGAGCCTCCCGAAGGACAGCGCCGCCGCCGCCGCCCGCCTCGCCGCGGCGAAGGAGCGGCTCGCGCGCATGGCCGGGGCGGATGCCGCCGTGCGCATGCAGAATATCTACGGTTATTATGTCGACCAGAAGATGTGGAACGACGTGACCGATCTATTCACGGCGGACGGCACGCTGGAGATCGTCGGCGTAGGGCGCTGGACAGGCGAGCAGAGCATCCGCCGCTCATTCGGCAGCAAGGCGTCGCTCGGGCTCACCCAGGGCGAGGTGAACGAGCATCTCCAGCTGGAGCCGATCGTCACCGTGGCGCCTGGCGGCCGGGAAGCCTGGGTGCGCGTGTTCCAGCTCGGCCTGCTCGGCCAGAACAATGTCGGCGGCTGGTGGACGCATTCGATCGTGGAGGCCCACCATGTCCAGGGCGCGGATGGGCTGTGGCGCATCAGGGAGATGCGCATCTTCCCCAAGCTGCGATCGGACTATTATCAGGGCTGGCACAAGAGCCAGCTACCCGAACCCAAGCCCGGCAAGGGCTATGAGCCAGACGCGCCTTCCCTTATCGATCTTCCGGCGGGCCGCGCGTGGATTCCCGCGTTCAACTTCGCCCATCCGGTCACTGGCAGGGCCGTCAGCTATCCGCGCGACGCGGCCGTGCTGGGGGCGAACAGCGCCGCTTTCGCCGCCGCGATGAGCGCTGCGAGCGACACGCCCGACGAGAGCCAGCTCAGCGATGCCGCGCTCGCCGAGCTGGAGCGCCAGCTCGCCGTCGCCAGGGCGCATGACGGCATCCAGAATGTGAGCCACGCCTTCGGCGATTTCCTCGACGATTTCGACTGGGCCAATTCGAGCCAGCTGTTCGCGCGGACCGGCCGGCGCGGCAAATATCAGGTCGGCTTCTATGTCGGCCCGGAGCGGATCTACAAGGCGGAGAGCGGCCAATATGGCCCCACGCCCAGCCCGCGCACCTCGGTGCAGATCCATCTGCGCGTCCAGCCGGTGATCGATGTCGGCCCGGACGGCATGACCGCGAAGCTGCGCACGCGGCTCTTCTCGATGAATGCCAGCGTCAACGTTCCCGGCAGCTTCCAGGGCGCCATGTATCCCAACGACAAGATGGTGATGCAGGAGGGCGTCTGGAAATTCCAGCACCAGTCGATCGACGAATTCTATTCGCGCTCGGCCGGCTACAAGAATGGCTGGGCGAAGGTGCCGCCGATCGACCAGACGAAGCAATTCGCGCCCGATCGCAAGCCCAGCATCATGGACAAGCTGCTCACCACCTATCCGCCGGACGCCAACATCCTCGACATGGGCCTGCGCGCGGTCGGCTTCGCGCCCAATTTCGAGTTCGTCGATTTCCCGGACGTGAAACCGATGTGGTTCCATTATGCCAATCCGGTGAGCGGCCGCCTGCCGCCCAATTACTGCCCGGATCACTCGACCTGCTATCAGCCAAAGCCCCTGTTCACGGATCAGGCGCCGACGCCCTGAGGCAGGCTCGCGAGCGTCCAGATTTCGGCAAATTTCTTCGTCATTCCCGCGAAAGCGGGAATCCAGTCTACACGGATGGCGGGGAACTGGATTCCCGCTTTCGCGGGAATGACGGGAGAGTGGGAGGCTTTTGCGTGCGTCCCTATTTCTGCGTCGGCATCAGGAAGTCGGCGCCCGTGCTCGGCCCGGTCGGCCAACGCACCGTCGCCGTCTTGTAACGCGTGTAGAAGCGGACGCCCTCGGGCCCATGTATATGATGGTCGCCGAACAGGGAGCGTTTCCAGCCGCCGAAGCTGTGGAAGGCCATGGGCACCGGGATCGGCACGTTGATGCCCACCATGCCGACCTTCACCCGGCGCAGATAATCCTGCGCGGTGCGCCCGTCGCGGGTGAAGATGGCGGTGCCGTTGCCATATTCATGCGCGTCGACAAGGCCGATCGCCTCCTCGAAACTGCGCGCGCGCACGACCGAGAGCACCGGGCCGAAAATCTCTTCCTTGTAGATGCGCATGTCCGGCGTGACATGATCGAACAGGCAACCGCCGAGGAAGAAGCCCTCCTCATAGCCCTGCAGCGAGAGGTCGCGCCCGTCCACCACGAGGCTGGCCCCCTCCGCGACGCCCGTATCGACATAGGCCTTCACCTTGTCGCGATGCAGACCGGTGACGAGCGGCCCCATGTCGTTCTCCGGGTCCGCGCCCGGACCGACCTTGAGCGCGCGCACGCGCGGCGCGAGGCGCTCGACCAGCCGGTCCGCCGTTTCCGCGCCCACCGGCACCGCCACCGAGATGGCCATGCAGCGCTCGCCGGCCGAACCGTATCCCGCGCCCATCAGCGCATCGACAGCCTGGTCCATGTCCGCGTCCGGCATGATGACCATGTGGTTCTTCGCCCCGCCCAGCGCCTGCACGCGCTTTCCGTTCGCCGTGCCGCGCTGGTAGATATATTCCGCGATCGGCGTCGATCCGACGAAGCTGATCGCCTCGACATCGGCATGGTCGAGCAGCGCGTCGACCGCTTCCTTGTCGCCATGCACCACGTTGAACACGCCGTCCGGCAGCCCCGCTTCCTTGAGCAGCAGCGCGAGTTCAACGCCGAGGCTCGGGTCGCGCTCCGAGGGCTTGAGGACGAAGCTGTTGCCGCAGGCGAGCGCCACCGGGAACATCCACAACGGCACCATGGCGGGGAAGTTGAACGGGGTGATGCCCGCGACCACGCCAAGCGGCTGGCGCAGCGACACCGCATCGATCTCGCGCCCCACGCTCTCGCTATACTCACCCTTGAGCATCTGCGGGATACCGCAGGCGAACTCGACCACCTCCAGCCCGCGCAGCAGCTCGCCCTTGGCATCGGTGATGATCTTGCCATGCTCGGCGGTGATGATCGCGGCGAGGCGATCCTCGTTGCGCACGACAAGGTCGCGGAACTGGAAGAGGATGCGCGCGCGCAGATGCGGCGGGGTCGCCGCCCAGGCCGGGAAGGCCGCCGCGGCCGCCGCGACCGCGCCGCCCACCAGCGCCGCATCGGCAAGGCTCACCTGCGCAGCCACGGCGCCGGTCGCGGGATCATAGACCGGCGCAAGACGGCCCTCCGGGGCCTGATGGAGCTTGCCGGCGATGAAATGGGGGACGAGTCTGGGCGTGGTCATGATCTCACTTCGCGCTGTTGGCGGCGGGGCCGGCATAATAAACGAGGAGGTTGCGCCCCACGCTGCCCTTCGGGAAAGGCTTGGTGATCTGCTCCTTGAGGCGCCGGTCGACCTCGGCCATCGTCGCCTTGAGGTCGTAGCTCTTGAACTCATAGACGGCCATGTAGCGGGGCGCGCCGAACTCTTCGGGCGTCTGGGAGACGAGCCGGCCGCGCCCGCCCCATTGCATGCCCGGCACGGTGATCACCTCGGGCAGATGGGTCGCGTCATAATAATCGTTGAAGGTCTGTTCCTGCCCCTCGGCGGGCTCCAGATGGGCGAAGAGATAATAGGTCCGCGCCGCGCCCTTCGCGCCGGGCACGAGGCTCGCGGCGCCGGCCTTCACGGCGGCCGTCGCCGGCACGCGCGGCCCCAGCGCCTTGTAGATCATCATCGGGCCTCTGGGCGGCAGCGCCGCATCGTCCTGCACGCGCGCGAGCCCGGCCTGATCGGTCTCGATATAGATGGCTTCCTTGGCGTCGCCGCGCGTGATCATCGCGATGGGGAGGACGCGCGGGTTCATGTCGGCCAGCGCCGGCGCACCACCGGGCTGGAACAGGATGACCTCGTAGCGGTCGCCCCCAGGCGGACTCGCCGCGCCGAGCATCAGCGCCGCCAATATCGTCAACCCCCGCAATGCCCGCATCCTGCCCTCCGTCTCGTGCCGCCGGTTACGCACAAGACCCGCGCCTGCCTATACGCAATCCCGCGAGCATGCTGTGCGCAAACGCCGGAGAGCCCGGCCGACGCACGAGAAACGGCGCGAGAAACGGAAGGTCAGCCGCGGACGATGCTCGCCGCCACCGCCTCGGCCACCTTGATCCCGTCGATCGCGGCCGAGAGGATGCCGCCCGCATAGCCCGCGCCCTCGCCGGCGGGGAACAGGCGCTCGACATTGAGGCTCTGAAGATCCTTGCCGCGCGTGATGCGGATCGGCGAACTGGTGCGCGTCTCCACGCCGGTCATCACCGCATCGGGATGATCATAGTTGCGGATCTGCCGCCCGAAAGCGGGCAACGCCTCATGGAAGCTCTCGACCACATAATCGGGCAGGCAGCGCGTCAGGTCCGTCATGGTGACGCCGGGCTTGTAGGAAGGCGTCACGCTGCCGAGTTCGGTCGAGGGCCGACCCGCCAGAAAGTCCCCCACCTTCTGGCCGGGCGCGCGATAGTTCGATCCGCCCGCCACATAAGCCAGCGACTCCCAATGCCGCTGCAGCGCGATCCCCCCGAGCGGCCCGTCAGGATAGTCCTTCGCGGGATCGATGCCCACGACCAGCCCCGAATTGGCGTTGAACTCGGCGCGCGAATATTGGCTCATGCCATTGGTGACGACGCGCCCCTCTTCCGAGGTCGCCGCGACCACGCGCCCGCCCGGACACATGCAGAAGCTGTAAACCGTCCGCCCGTTCGCGCAGTGATGCGCGAGGCTGTAGGCGGCGGCGCCCAGCACCGGGTGCTTCGCATATTTGCCGTAGCGCGCCTCGTCGACCCAGCTTTGCGGATGCTCGATGCGCACGCCGATCGAGAAGGGCTTGGGCTCGATGAACACGCCGCGCTCGTGCAGCATCTCGAAGGTGGGTCGCGCGCTATGGCCGATGGCGAGCACGACGTGATCGGCTTCGAGCAGGCTGCCGTCCGCCAGGATCAGGCCGCGCAGCCGCTGGCGCCCGTCGCCGGTCCGCTCCAGCGCCAGATCATCGACCCGCGTCTGCCAGCGATATTCGCCGCCCAGCGCCTCGATCGTCGCGCGCATGCTCTCGACCATCGTCACCAGCCGGAAGGTGCCGATATGCGGATGCGCCTCGGTGAGGATGTCCTCCGGCGCGCCCGCCTTCACGAACTCTTCCAGCACCTTGCGGCCGAGGAAGCGCGGGTCCTTGATCCGGCAATAGAGCTTGCCGTCCGAAAAAGTGCCCGCCCCGCCTTCGCCGAACTGCACGTTGCTGTCCGGATTGAGCTCGGATCGGCGCCAGAGGCCCCAGGTATCCTTCGTGCGCTCCCGCACCACCTTGCCGCGATCGAGGATGATCGGCCGGAAGCCCATCTGCGCAAGGACCAGCCCGGCGAAGAGGCCGCATGGCCCGGCGCCGACCACGACCGGCCGCAGCCCCGACCAGCCCTGCGGCGCCATGACCGGGAAGCGATAGTCCGTGTCCGGACGCTGGCGCAGCTCATGGTCCCCGGCGAGGCGCGCCAGCACCGCCGCCTCGTCGCGCAGCGACACGTCCACCGTATAGACCAGCAGGATCGCGCTTTTCTTGCGCGCGTCATTGCCGCGCTTCACCACCTCGAAGCCGAGCAGATCCTCGCGCGGCACGCCCAGCCGCGTGCAGATCGCCTCGGGCATCGCCTCGTCCGGGTGGTCGAGGGGCAGGGTGAGTCCGGAAAGGCGCAGCATCGGGCGCCTTTAGACCGGTTTGCTCCCGGCTTGAAGCCCTCCCCTTCCGTTCGTGTCGAGCGAAGTCGAGACACGGCCAGCGCGGTCCTTGCGTGTCTCAACTTCGCTCGACACGAACGGTGAGGGTGGCCGCTTCCGCACGCGCAACCGGCTTGACAGGCAGGCAGGTCCGGCAGACCAAGTCTGCAAAGTCAACATGGGAGAGACTCAGGACATGTGCGACAATGAGATCAATCAGGGCCTGATCGAGGACTGGAGCCTGACCCGCCGCAATTTCGTGGCGCTCGCCGCCGCCGCCGGGCTCGCCAGCGGGGCCTGCGCCGCCGAGACGGTGATCGAGAAGGACGTGAGCGTGAAAACGCCGGATGGCGAGGCGGACGCCGCCCTCTTCCATCCGCCCGGCAAGGGCCCCTGGCCCGCCGTGCTGATCTGGCCGGACATCATGGGACTGCGGCCGGTTTTCCGCGAGATGGGGCGGCGCCTCGCCGCGCAGGGCTATGTCGTGCTCGTGCCCAATCCCTTTTATCGCAGCGCCAGGGCCAATGCGATCCGGGGCGACTTCAGCAATCCGGACGACCGCCAAAAGCTGTTCGGTTATCGCGGGGCGATGACCGATGCGGGCATCGACAGTGACGCGAGGGCCTATCTCGCCTTTCTCGATGCGCAGGGCGAAACGGACAGGAAGAAGAAGGCCGGCGTGCAGGGCTATTGCATGGGCGGCACGCTTTCCTTCCGCACCGCGGCGGCCGTGCCGAACCGGATCGGCGCGGTCGGCAGCTTCCACGGCGGCGGCCTCACCACCGACCAGCCGAGCAGCCCGCATCTGCTGATCCCGAAGACCAACGCCGCCTATCTGATCGCCATCGCGAAGAACGACGATGCGCGCGACCCCAAATCCAAGGACATCCTCAAGGCGGCATTCGCGGCTGCGAAGAAGCAGGCCATCGTGGAAGTCTATCCCGGCGACCATGGCTGGTGCGTGCCGGGAAGCCAGGCCTATGATCAGGCGGCGGCGGAACGGGCCTGGGCGGAGCTGACCAGGCTCTACAAGGCGAATCTGGTCTGAGCGGGGCGGATGGGTTCCGGGGGCCGTTGCCCGGTTCGTGATGAAAAAGAGCCGGGACGCCATGCGCCCCGGCTCCTGTGAGATGGATCAGATCCGGCAGGACCGCTTTTTGCGGGCGCTACCTCAGCCGAAGCTCACCACGCGGCGCTGGCGGCGCAGCCCGGCGCCGACAGCCGCGAAGCCGAGGATCATCAGGCCCCAGCTTGCTGGCTCCGGCACCGCCGAGGTCAGCAGAGCCCGGCTGGCGCCGACGAGCCCGATCTCCTCTCCGGTCGGGCTGAACTTGCCCCGGATGTAGGACTGGCTGGTGAGCGAGCCCGGCAGTTTCTCGATCGACTGGCCGTAGCCCCAGATGAGCGCGCTGGAGGGGCCGACCGTGACGGTGGCCTGCACGAAGCCCGCAGCGGTGAACCAGCTGCTGCCCGCCACGAGGCCATAGGTCGCAAGCATCGGATTCCAGTGCGCTGCTTCTCCGCCTGCCGTGCCGTACCAGCCGCTGCCAAGCGAGATATAGGCGTTGCCGCCACCGTCCACATAGCTCTTGATGGCGGTCGGATCGATCCACTGGCCGAAGTGGAAGACGGCGTCATAGCCCAAGGCCATCTCCGGGCTGAACACCGTCGAGAAGGTCACCGTCTTGCCGAGCGTCGCGAACTGCGCCGCCGCGGAAGAAAGCTTCGCCTGCGGCACATTCCCGTTGCCCGACAGGAACAGATAATTGCTTCCCCCGAAGGTCGCGGCAAGACTGGTCACGAACTGCTGCGTGCCGGTCTGATAAGGATCGGCATAGGCATCATTCGACAATTGCCATTCATCGCCGGACGCGACGAGGGTTCCGGCCACAGCCGGGCAGGCCACCCCCGCGAGAAGCGGGACGGCAAGCAGATTCACTATAGATTTACGCATTTACTTTGAACTCCCCACTAGTTCGTTAGCAATTTCTTCATGACGTTTCCGGCGAGGAATGCAAGTTTTGCATGAATCCCGATTTGGGATGGAGCCTGTCGGCAGGCCGCGCCAGGCGAAGCGGGCAGATCCGCGCGGAAGATGTTGACTTCTCATCTTGCGTCATCACAAATCCCCGCAGACAAAATCAACGCTACCGGGAGAGAGACATGCGCCTCACATTGGCAAGCCTGGCCCTGCTGTCCTGCGCGACCGCCGCGCACGCCCAGTCGCCGGCTGATCGATGCGGCGCCTTTGCCGGGGAAAGCCTTGGCGATGACGTGAAGATCACCTCCGTCGCCCATATCCGCGCGGTCGGCCCCGGCATCAGCCCCGGCCCCGGCCAGCCGCCACTCACCGTCGGCCTACCGGCCCAGTGCCGCATCGAGGGGACGATCAACCAGCGCATCGGCGCGGGCGGCAGGAGCTATGGCATCGGCTTCGCCATCGCGCTGCCTGACGACTGGAACGGGCGCTTCCTGCTGCAAGGCGGCGGCGGCCTCAACGGCAGCGTCAATCCGCCGATCGGCCCCACGGCCGCCGGCGGCCGGCCGGCGCTGACGCGCGGCTTTGCCGTCATCAGCCATGACAGCGGCCACAAGGGCGCGGTATTCGATTCGAGCTTCAAGATCGACCAGCGCGCCGATCTCGATTTCTCCGAGGCTTCGGTCAAGACCGTCGCACTGCTCGGCAAGGATATCACCCGGCGCTTCTACGGCAGGCCGATCGGCAAGAGCTACATGGCGGGCTGCTCGACCGGCGGGCGCGAATCCATGCTGGCCGCCCAGCGCTATCCCGAGTTGTTCGACGGCATCGTCGTCGGCGCGCCGGCCATGCGCACGGGCAACAGCAATCTCGGCATCGCTTACACCCAGATCCTGTTCAACCGCACCGCGCCCCGCGACAAGGACGGCAAGGCGCTGGTCGAGCAGATCTTCGCGCCCAGCGATCGCTCGCTGATCCTCAACGGGCTGCCCAAGCAGTGCGATGGGCTGGACGGCCTCAAGGACGGCATGATCGAGAATGTCGCCCAATGCCGTTTCCAGCCCGCCAAGCTCCAGTGCAAGTCCGGCAAGCAGGCAGATTGCCTCAGCGCCGCGCAGGTGGAAGCGATGGAAGCCGCCTTTGCGGGGCCGAAGGACAAGGCCGGCTATCCGCTCTACGCGCCGGTGCCGTTCGACACCGGCATCGTCGACGACAAGAGCCCGCTGCCCGGCTATCTCCCCACCGGCAAGCCGGGCGTATTCGGCCCGGTCAGCCGCGATCTGGAGATCGATCTCGACGCGCGCATCAACGAGATCCGCGCCGACCCCGGCCAGCGCCTCACCGACACCAACTACTGGACCAATCTCAACACATTCCTCGACCGGGGCGGCAAGATCCTTTTCTTCCACGGGGTGAGCGACCCGTGGTTCTCCGCCTTCGACACGTGGGACTATTGGCAGCGCGCCCGCAAGGCGAACGGGGAAGCCTGGGACAGAGCGAGCCGCTTCTACATGGTGCCCGGCATGGGCCATTGCGGCGGCGGCAACGCCTTCGACCAGTTCGACCTGCTCGGCGCCGTGGTCGATTGGGTGGAGCAGGGCAAGGCGCCCGAGGCCGTCACCGCCTCCCGCCGCGATCCGGCCGCCGGCACGCGCCCGCTCTGCCCCTTTCCGCGCTATGCCCATCATGACGGCGGCGACCCGAAGCGGGCGGCGAGCTTCTCCTGCCGGATGCCCGCGCAGTAGCGGTCCGCAGCACTACGCGGGCATAAGCAGATTGCGGATTTTTCGTATCTGAGGTCCGCCCCTCATGAGACGGCTTGCGCTGTCGGCCCCTGATTGTGCAAAGCGGCATTCGGGCTGCTGGGGGGCGGCCCATGATCGGCCGAGCCGCGTTGTCCGGCAGATGACGGATCGCGGCGCGAGGGGTTCGTATGTGGGGATGCGATGTCATGAAGCGAAAGGCCTGCCCTCGGTCGGGGCGCTCACCCGGAGAGGACGTCGCGCCGGTCGCCAGCCATGACTGATCCCGCCATGGCATCGCTCCATCCGCCAAGGCCCGAGCTTGCGCTTCGGCTCGGCATCACCGGCCACCGCGCCATCGCGCCGCAGGATCTGGATGCGCTGGTTGCCGCGCTGGACGCGCTGTTCCCGAAGATCGCCGCCAGGGTCGAGGCAGTGCGCGGCGCGTATCCGGAACTGTTCGAGGGCCGGCCCACCGCGCTGAGCCTCGCGTCCGCACTGGCGGAGGGGACGGATCAGATCGCGGCCGAGGCGGCGCTGCGTCACGGTTTCGAGCTGCACGCCATCCTGCCCTTTTCCCGCGCGCGCTATACAGCCGATTTCGAGGGCGCTGCGCTGGCGGGTTTCGAGGCGCTGCTCGCCCGCGCTCACTCCGTCTATGAGCTGCCGACGCCGGACGAGGCGGGGCCGCGCGCCTATATGCTGGCGGGCGAGGCGACGCTGGCACATTGCGACGTGCTGATCGCCGCGTGGAACGGCAAGGAAGCGCAGGGACGTGGCGGCACCGCGGAGGTCGTCGACATCGCCGTGCGGCGGGGCATCCCGATCATTCACCTGTCGCTCGGCACCGCGCGCGAGCCTTCCATCCTCTGGGCCGGCTTCGATGACATGGCGCCCGAATTCCTGCAGCTTGAGGATGCGCCGCGCCGCCCCCTTACCGATGCCTCGCTGCATGAGCTGATCGAGGCGGTGGTCGCGCCGCCCGAGGCGCCCGAGCTGCGCCTGTTCCTGAGCGAGCACGAGCGGCGTACGCGCTGGCGCGCCGAATGGGCGCTGATGCTCGCGGCGACCGGCGTGCAGCCGCTGCGCCGAACGACCTTCCGCAGCGCCGCCTATCACGAGCCCGCCCGCGCCGACTGGGGCGCCTATCGCTCCGCCGCCGCCGAGGCCTGCGGCGTGGCGCCGCAAATGGCGCGGCTGGAGACCGCCTTCGCCTGGGCCGATGGCCTCGCGCAGCATTATGCGACGGTGTTCCGCAGCGGCGTCGTGCTCAATTTCGCCGGCGCGTCGCTTGCCGTGCTGCTCTCGCTGCTGGCGCTCCTGATGCCCGATCACAAGCTGGGGCTGCTGCTGGCCTAGCTGCTCATCATCGCCGCCGCGAGTGGCACCGGCGCTGGCTCGACTATCGCTTTCTCGCCGAGCAACTCCGCCCGATGCGCAGCCTCAGGCTGCTCGGCGCGAGCAACATCGCGCGGCGGGTCGGCAGCGGGGGCCACCGCTGGACGAGCTGGTATGCGCAGACCATCTGGCGCACGCTGGATGCCTCCCCCACGCTCGAAAACCACGAGACGGTAAAGACGCTCGCCCGCCATATCGCCGCGCATGAGCTGGACGGGCAGATCGCCTATAATCGCTCCTCGGCCCATCGCATGCATCTGCTCGACCACCGCCTGCACAAGATCGGCCTGGCGCTTTTCCTGGCGACCATCCTGGTCGGGCTCGGCACCTTTTTCGGGCTGGTCTTCGCTTATCGCGAGGTCAAGCATGTCGCGCCGCTGCTCGGCATGCTCTCGGCGGCGCTGCCGACGCTGGGCGCGGGCATATTCGGCATTCGCGGCGCGGGTGACTTCGCCGGCACGGCGGGCCGCTCGGCCGAGACGGCCCGCCGCCTCGCCCATGCCGCCGAGCTGTTGCGCCGCGAGGACATCGAATATTCGACCGTGGTGCGCATTGCCGAGGAAGCCGCCTCGATCATGCTCGCCGACCTCGGCGAATGGCGCTCGACCTACACCCACCGGAAGCTGGCGATCCCCTCCTGAGAGAGAAAGCTCGCGCGCCCTCACCTCTCCCCTCCTCTTCAGAGGAGGGGCCGGGGGTGGTGCAGCGCTGCGCCAGAATCCGCGCAGTGATAAGCCGGGCAAACCGCCCCTCGTTTTCAGGCGCGCGCCCTATTTCCCCGCCAGAAAGGCCTGCGCCGCGGCGTCCATGGCCAGCACCGGATTGTCCGGCCCCGAATGGCGCCCCTTGAGGAACTCGTTGAGGATGCGCCGCCTGCTGAACAGCCAGCGCCCATCGACCTTGCGCAGCTCATCCTCGTAAACGCCGAAGGTTCCCATCTTGAACGAGTCGCCCGGCCCGTCATTGGCCATCTCCATCCACAGCGAGGTCGTCCACGCCCGCTCGCCCTCGACGCGGATCACGGCCTGCAGCAGCACATGGCGCAGGGTCGCCGGGCTGCCGTCCTCGATCGTGTAAAAGCGGCCGATATTCTCCTTGAAGCTGGTCACGGAGGCGCGGATCGCCTCATGGCCCGCATAGGTGCCGGTCGCGAATTCCAGCTCGGCATCCTCGGTGAAGGTCGCGAGATAGGAATCGATGTCGCCATAATCCATCGCGAAGAGATAGCGGGACATCAGATCCTCGATCTCGGCGCGGTCCTGCGCATAGCTCGGCGAATAAGTGGGGCGGGCGTTCGCGGTCATCGGCTCTCCTCTCTCAAATCGGTCAGAGCATGGCCTTAGCCCGACATTCCCGCCAATGTCCCCCTCTTTTGAGCGGGGGCACAAACAGCGCGCCAATGCCCCCTCACCCCTTGATCTCCTCCATCGCCACGAAGGTCGAGGTGCTGGCGACATGCGGCAGGCTGGAGATTTTCTCGCCCAGCACGGCGCGGTAGCGGCGGATATCGGCCGTGCGGACCTTGAGCAGATAATCGAAGCTGCTGGCGATCATGTGGCATTGCTCGACCTCCGGAATGCGGCGCACGGCGGCGTTGAATTCCCCCAGCGCCCGCTCGCGCGTGTCGGAGAGCTTCACCTCGGCGAAGGCGACATGGTCCATGCCCAGCGCGCGCGGATCGACGATCGCGCGAAAGCTGGAGATCACCCCGCTGTCGATCAGTCGCCGGAAGCGGAGCTGGCAGGGCGTCTTGGACAGGCCCACGCTCGCCGCCAGATCGGTGATGGTGATCCGGCCGTCCCGCGTCAGCACGTCGATGATCTTGCGATCGAAGGCATCCAGTTCGACCATGGATCGATCAATCTTCACGATATTTCTCCAATATTGAATGCCGAATAGGTCACTCGGCTCATCATATCGCAAAAGTTCAGGCAGAACGACACATTCCCATTCGCTATATTGGGGCCATGACCCAGCCCCGGCCCTTCGCCGCCTTCGCGCCGCCCATCCGGGAGCAATCGCCGCTGCGCCGGGCGATCACCGCCGCCTGTCGCCGCCCGGAGCCCGAGTGCATCGCCGCGCTCCTCCCCGCCGCGATCCAGCCGGAGCCGGTGTGCGCCGCTGCCCGGGAGACAGCCCGGGCGCTCATCACGCGGCTGCGCGCCAGGCAGAAGGGCACCGGCGTCGAGGGGCTGGTGCAGGAATATGCGCTCTCCAGCCAGGAGGGCGTGGCGCTCATGTGTCTCGCCGAAGCCCTGCTGCGTATCCCCGACGATGCCACACGCGACGCCCTGATCCGCGACAAGATCGCGCCGGGCGACTGGGCCGCGCATCTGGGCGGCGGGCGCTCGCTGTTCGTCAATGCCGCGACCTGGGGCCTCGTGGTTACCGGAAAGCTGGTCGATCCGGTCAATGACGGCAGCCTCGGCGCCGCGCTCACCCGCCTGCTGGCGCGCGCTGGCGAGCCGGTGGTGCGCAAGGGCGTGGACATCGCCATGCGCATGATGGGCGAGCAGTTCGTCACCGGCGAGACGATCGAGGAGGCGCTGAAGCGCGTCCGCAAGGAGGAGGCGAGGGGCGTTACCTACAGTTTCGACATGCTGGGCGAGGCCGCCGCCACGGCGGAGGACGCCGCCGCTTATTATGAGAGCTATGTCACCGCGATCCACGCCATCGGCACGGCCGCGAACGGGCGCGGCGTCTATGCAGGCAACGGTATCTCGATCAAGCTCTCCGCCCTGCATCCGCGCTATGCCCGCGCGCAGGCGGAGCGCGTCATGGCCGAGCTTCTGCCGCGCGTGAAGGCGCTCGCGGCGCTGGCGAAGCGTTATGATATCGGCCTCAACATCGACGCCGAGGAAGCCGACCGGCTGGAACTCTCGCTCGACCTGCTGGAGAGCCTCGCGCTCGACCCGGATCTGGCGGGCTGGAACGGCCTCGGCTTCGTGGTGCAGGCCTATGGCAAGCGCTGCCCCTTCGTCATCGACTGGATCGTCGACCTCGCCCGGCGCGCCGGGCGCCGCATCATGGTGCGGCTCGTCAAGGGCGCCTATTGGGACGCGGAGATCAAGCGCGCACAGGTCGATGGCCTGCCGGACTTCCCCGTCTATACGCGCAAGGCGCACACGGACGTTGCCTATATCGCCTGCGCGGCCAGGCTGCTGGCAGCGCGGGACGCGGTGTTCCCGCAGTTCGCCACGCACAATGCCCAGTCGCTCGCCACCATCTACCATATGGCCGGGCCGGACTTCGCGCATGGCGACTATGAGTTCCAGTGCCTGCACGGCATGGGCGAGCCGCTCTATGAGCAAGTGGTCGGCAAGGGGAAGCTCGACCGCCCGTGCCGCATCTACGCGCCGGTCGGCACACATGAGACGCTGCTTGCCTATCTAGTCCGCCGCCTGCTGGAAAACGGCGCAAACTCAAGCTTCGTCAACCGCATTGCCGATCCGGATATCCCTATCGACGCCCTCATCGCCGATCCGGTCGAGCAGGTCGCCGCCATGCCGGTGCCCGGCGCCGGCCACGAGCAGATCGCCCTGCCCCCCGCGCTCTACCCCGACCGGCGCAACTCGGCCGGTCTCGACCTCAGCGACGAGAACAGCCTCGCCGCGCTCTCCCAGGCGCTGAGGCAGAGCGCCGCCACCCGCTGGACCGCCGCGCCCGCAAGCGGCACCGGCACCAGCCGCCCGGTCCTCAACCCCGCCGATCATCGCGATGCCGTGGGCACCGTCATCGAGCTGGCGCCGCAGGAGGCCGCAAGCGCCGTCGCCCGCGCCGCCGCTTCGATATGGAGCGCCACGCCTGCCGCCGAGCGCGCCGCCTGCCTCGATCGCGCCGCCGATGCGCTGCAGGCCCGCATGCCGGTGCTGATGGGCCTCATCATGCGCGAGGCGGGCAAGTCCGCCGCCAACGCCATCGCGGAAGTGCGCGAGGCAATCGATTTCCTGCGCTATTACGCGCAGCAGGCGCGCGCCACGCTCGCCGATGCCGCGCCGCTCGGCCCGGTCGTCTGCATCTCGCCCTGGAACTTCCCGCTCGCCATCTTCACCGGGCAGGTCGCCGCCGCGCTGGTCGCGGGCAATGCCGTGCTCGCCAAGCCAGCCGAGGAAACGCCGCTCATCGCCGCGCAGGCCGTCGCCATCCTCCACGCGGCGGGCGTCCCCGCCGATGCGCTCCAGCTCATCCCCGGCGACGGTGCGGTGGGCGCCGCGCTGGTCGGCGCGGCGGAGACGGCGGGCGTGCTGTTCACCGGCTCGACGCAGGTCGCCCGGCTCATTGAGGCCCAACTCGCCACACGTCTGTCGCCGAACGGCAAGGCCATCCCGTTCATCGCCGAGACCGGCGGGCAGAACGCGATGATCGTTGATTCCTCCGCCCTGCCCGAACAGGTCGTGGCGGACGTCCTCGCCTCCGCTTTCGACAGTGCCGGCCAGCGCTGCTCGGCGCTGCGCCTCCTCTGCCTGCAGGAGGATATCGCCGAGCGCACGCTCGACATGCTGCGCGGCGCCCTGCGCGAGTTGCGCGTCGGCCCCACGGATCGACTGGCGGTCGACATCGGCCCGGTCATCACCGCCGAGGCCAAGGCGAACATCGAGCAGCATATCGCCGCGATGCGCGCCAGCGGCCACCGCGTAGAGCAGCTGCCGCTCGATCCCGAGACGGCGCACGGCACCTTCGTGCCGCCCACGATCATCGAGCTTCCCGACATTGCCGAGCTGACGCGCGAGATATTCGGCCCCGTGCTCCACGTGATCCGCTACCGGCGCGCCGATCTCGACCGGCTGATCGATGCGATCAACGCCACCGGCTATGGCCTCACCTTCGGCCTGCACACCCGCCTCGAACAGACGATCGCGCATGTGACCGGCCGCGTCCGCGCGGGCAATCATTACGTCAACCGCAACATCATCGGCGCGGTCGTGGGCGTCCAGCCCTTCGGCGGCCGTGGCCTCTCGGGCACCGGCCCCAAGGCGGGCGGACCTCTCTATCTGGGCCGCCTCGTCCAGACCCGGCCGGATGCTGTGTCGCCCACACCCCCGCCCGCCGACGCGGCGCTGGCCGACTATATCGACTGGCTGCAGCGAGCGGGCGACGCGCAGTCCGCCGCCATCGCCCGCGCCTGTCAGGCCCGCTCCCCGCTCGGCCTTGAGCTGGCGCTGCCCGGCCCGGTCGGCGAGCGCAATCTCTACGCGCTGCACCCGCGCGGCACGATCCTGCTCCTGCCCGCGACGCAAGCGGGCCTGCGCCAGCAGATCGCCGCCGTGCTCGCCACCGGCAATCGCGCGCGCCTCGAAACCATGGAACCGCCCGCTGACCTCCCTGCCAGCGTGGCCGCCCGCCTCGCCCTCTCGGCCGACCAGCCCCTTGCCGGAGCGCTGATCGAGGGCGAGCGGGATCGGCTGCTGGAAGCGCTCGGCGACATCGCCCGGCGGCCCGGCCCCGTGCTCCTCGCCCAGACCGCGACGCCAGCCGATTGCGCCGCCCCCGCGCCCGCCTATCGGCTGGACTGGCTGGTCGAGGAAGTCACCACCTCGATCAACACCACCGCCTCGGGCGGCAATGCCAGCCTGATGACCATCGCCTGAGAGGACGCCAGCGACGGAGAGCGCGCTCAGCGGGGCGCTGACGGCCCCCGCGGCGGATTTGTGACGCGGGTCAGGAACTCTCTCTCGTCCGGAGGCTTAATCCATGCGAGACTGAGAACAGGAGAGGAGAGCATTCGTCAATGGCGAGCGATGCACCCGCCGTATCCGGAGCCAGACCCCAGTGGCGGACCTTCTTCACGGAGTTCGTGAAGGCGCCCCGCAAGGTCGCCTCTCCGCTGGCATCCTCCCGGCTGATGGTCGAGCAACTCCTCGCGCCCGTCGACTGGTCCAGCATCCGCACCGTCGTTGAATATGGTCCGGGCACGGGCAGCTTCACGCAGGTCATTCTGGACCGATTGGGGTCAGCCACGCGCCTGATCGCGGTGGAGAGCGAAACCGGCCTGGCCCGGCATCTCAGCGCCAGCATCGCCGATCCGAGGCTGATCGTCGTCAACAGGTGCGCGCTCGACATCGGCACCATCGTGCAGGATCTGAAGACGGATCGGCCGGACCTCATCGTGTCGGGCCTGCCCTTTTCCTCGCTTCCGGACACCGATCGCGCCCGGCTGATCGCGCAGTCAGCGGCCCTGCTGGCGCAGGAGGGGCACTTCCTCGCCTATCAGGTCCGCCGGGCGATCGAACCGCATCTCGCCGCGAACTTCCGGTCCGTGGTGCAGCGCTACGAATGGCGGAACCTGCCGCCCTGCCATCTCTACTGGTGCGCGAATCAGCCCTGACGACGATGCCGCCCCTCCCACCCCGTGCGGAAACCGGGGCGCGCGAGCGAGGTCGATAGCCGATATCGCGGAACCAGCGCGCCGCGAGTTTGTTGCATGAGGAGCAACGATCAAGGGGTACGACCATGGGTATCATTCTTTGGCTCATCATCGGCGGCGTGATCGGCTGGCTCGCCAGCCTCATCATGCGCACCGACGCGCAGCAGGGCATCCTCCTCAACATCATCGTGGGCATCGTCGGCGCCTTCCTCGGCGGCCTGATCTTCGCCCGCGGCAACATCAACAACGCCCCGCTCACGCTCGGCTCGTTCGTCGTCTCGCTGATCGGCGCCATCGTGCTGCTGGGCATCGTGAACCTCATCAGGCGCGGCTCGCTGCGCTGAGAGGGCGATGGCATTCGGGGCGATACGTCCTCGCGCGCGAGCGGCAACGGTTCTTAGTGGACGGGGAACCTCCCGCCCCCCAAACCGTCGCCGCCGCCTATGCTGAAGGCGCCTCGGGACGAGGCCGTACCGTGCGCTTCTCGATGCGCCGTGCATAATCCCTGCCGACGATGATCCGGTCGACATAGATGCCGGGCGTGTGGATCTGGTCCGGATCGAAAGTGCCGGTCGGAACCAGCTCCTCGACTTCCACCACGGTCACGCGTGCGGCGGTCGCCATCTCGGGATTGAAGTTGCGGGCCGTCTTGCGGAACAGGAGATTGCCCGCCTCATCCGCCTTCCAGGCCCGTACGATCGCGAGGTCGGCGCGCAGCCACCGCTCCATGACATAGTCGCGCCCGTCGAACCGCTGCACCGGCTTTCCCTCGGCCACGGTCGTGCCCACGCCGGTGGCGGTGAAGAAAGCGGGAATGCCCGCGCCGCCGGCCCGAATCCGCTCGGCGAGCGTGCCCTGCGGGTTCAGTTCCAGCTCAAGCCTGCCGTCCAGATAAAGCTGCTCGAACAGCTTGTTCTCGCCGACATAGGAACTGATCATCTTCCTGATCTGACCGTTGGCAAGCAAGGTCCACAGGCCGAAACCGTCGGCGCCGCAATTGTTCGAGATGACGGTGAGGTTGCGCACGCCCTTCTCACGCAGCGCCTCGATGAGCTTCTCGGGATTGCCGACCAGACCAAAGCCACCGGACATGACCGTCATGCCGTCGAACAGGATGCCGTCAAGTGCGTCAGCGGCCGATGCGTAGAACTTGTTTGCCATCGCTCATTCGCTTCCCGCGCGACGATAGTCCAGCGGGGGCTGGCGGTCACCCGCGAGGGACCGATAGACAAATCCCTCGCCGCGCCGCCGCTCGAACTCGGCCCGTGCGGCCTTGAGCAACTCCGGGTCGCGCAGCAGGTCGGCGCCGGTCATCGCGATCACCTTGGCCGCGACGATGGCGCCCTTGACGCCGAACGATGCGCCGGCCGCGGCCGTCGCCTGCCAGCTGTGCGCCGAGGTGCCGGGCGGATAGGTGGCGACGCGCAGGCCGACCGTCGGCACGACCCAGCTCACGTCGCCGACATCCGTCGACCCCGCGCCGCGCTCGCCGCTGGAATAGGCGCTCAGCTGCTGCCCTTCCTCCAGCGGACGCCGCGCCGCGAGCGTGGTCCCCAGTCGCTCGCCGAAGGCGCGGTCGGTTTCGGTCCAGCGAGGCGGGCCGGCCTCGTGCAGATTGGCGTCCATCAGCTTGCCGAGCGTATCGTTGGGCAACAGGCCGAAGACGCCGTTCATAAGCTCGAACTCGACGCGCGTTTCGGTCGCCATCGCCGCGCCCTCCGCCGCCTTGCGGACCCGCGCCAGCACCTGCCCCACGATCGCGGGGTCCCAGTCGCGCACATAATAATATGTCTCGGCGAAGTCGGGCACGACATTGGGCGCCTTGCCCCCGACGGTGATGATGTTGTGGATGCGCACAGTCTCGGGGATGTGTTCGCGCATCGCGTTGACCGCGACGTCCATGACCTCCAGCCCATCGAGCGCGGACCGGCCGAGATGCGGATTGCTCGCGGCGTGGGCCGAAACGCCGTGGAAACGGAACATGCCGCTCACATTCGCCATGGCGAGATCCTGTTCCGCGCTGTTGCGGTCGGCCGGGTGCCAGTGGAGCACCGCGCTGCTTCAGCAGGAACTGCGCAAGGCGGGCTTCACGGTCACGGCGGGCGTGGCGGGAATGCCGACGGCCTTTGTCGCCTCCTACAAGCGCGGCAGCGGCC
>JAFKLU010000126.1 GCA_017304105.1 Sphingomonadales bacterium | reverse complement strand
GATGACCGACAAGGCGACGGTGGAGATGAGCTCGCCGGTCGATGGCACGGTGACGGCGGTGCATGGCGATGTGGGTGCGATGCTGCCGGTGGGTGCGGTGCTGGTGGAGCTGGACGTCGACGGGGAGGGGAATGCGCGTGAGGCCGCCCTTCCGCCTGAAGCAGAGGTCCGGGGAGAGACCATTCCCCCGCCGGCAGAGCCTGAACGCGAGGTGGCAGAGCCCAGCCTCGGCGAGGCTGCGCCCAAGCCGTCGGTCGACTTCCCCCTCGGCCGCAAGCAGGCTTTCGCCGCGCCGGCGACGCGCCGCCGTGCTTATGAGCTGGGCATTCCGCTCCAGTTCGTGCCCGGCACTGGCCCGGGCGGGCGCATCCTTCCGTCCGATCTCGACGACTTCATCGCCGCCGGGGGCATGACGCGCGCACCGGGCGGCCTTTCGCCGCGCACGGGCGGGCAGGATATCAGGATAGCGGGCCTGCGCCGCCGCATCGCGGAGCGGATGCAGGAGGCGAAGCGCCGCATCCCGCACATCAGCTATGTCGAGGAAGTGGACGTGACGGAGCTGGAGGCGCTCCGCGCGGAGATGAACGCGTGCCCGGCAGAGGGCGCCCCCCGGCTCACGCTGCTGCCGTTTTTCATCCGCGCGCTGGTCCGCGCCTTGCCGGAGTTCGCGCAGATCAACGCGCGCTTCGACGATGACGAGGGCGTGCTCCACACATCCGAGGCGGTCCATGTCGGCATCGCGACGCAAACCCCCGCGGGACTCATGGTGCCGGTCCTTCGCCATGCCGAGGCGATGAGCCTCGCCGAGATTGCGCGCGAGATCGGCCGGCTCTCGGACGCGGCGCGTGCCGGCACCGCGAAACGGGAGGAGCTGGGCGGCTCCACGATCACGATCACCTCGCTTGGCCCGCTTGGCGGCATCGCGACGACGCCGATCATCAATCACCCCGAGGTCGCGATTATCGGCCCGAACAAGATCGTCGAGAAGCCCGTGGTGCAGGGGCCGTTCGTCAGCGTGCGCAAGGTGATGAACATCTCCTCCTCCTTCGATCATCGCATCGTGGATGGCTATGACGCGGCCCGGTTCATCAAGGCGCTCAAGCGGCTGCTGGAGCATCCGGCGCTCATCTTCATGGGAGATGGCGCATGAGCGGGACGCTGCGCCCCAAGCTGCTGATCGTTGGCGGCGGGCCCGGGGGCTATGTCGCCGCGATCCGTGCGGGGCAGCTCGGGCTGGAAACCGTGCTGGTCGAGGCGGAGAAGCCCGGCGGCACCTGCCTCACCAAAGGCTGCATCCCCTCCAAGGCGATCATCCATGCGGCGGGCATCTATGCGGAGATGGCGCGGGCGAGCGGCCCGGCGGGGCATCTCGGTATCCGGCTGGCGAACGCGCCTGTGCTCGATCTCGCCGAGACGATGCGCTGGAAGGATGGGGTGGTCGACAGGCTGACCGGCGGCGTGGCCGCGCTGCTGCAGCGCGCGCATGTGACGGTGCTCACTGGCTGGGCGCGGTTTACGGACGCCAAGTCCTGCACGGTAGAGACCGCCGAGGGAGCGATCAGGATCGAGCCCGAGCATGTCGTGCTCGCGACCGGATCAGTGCCGGTCGAGCTGCCGTTCCTGCCCTTTGGCGGCCGGGTGCTCTCCTCGACCGAAGCGCTGTCGCTAACCGAGCTTCCGCGCACGCTTGCCGTGGTCGGCGCGGGCTATATCGGGCTGGAGCTGGGCATTGCCTTCGCGAAGATGGGCGTGCGCGTCGCGCTGGTCGAGGCGGCCGAGCGCATCCTGCCGCTCCATGACGAGGCGCTGACCCGCCCGGTGACGGACTGGCTCCACGGCCATGATGTCGAACTGCACCTCAAGGCGCGCGCCAAGGGCCTCTCTGCGCGCGCGCTGGATATCGAGACGGTGCGCGGCGACAGCTTCACCATCCCGGCCGAGCAGATCCTCGTGACGGTCGGGCGCAAGCCGCGCACGCAAGGCTGGGGGCTGGAGGAGATGGCGATCGAGATGGATGGCCCGTTCATCAAGGTTGACGAGCGCTGCGCCACGTCCACGCGCAATGTCTGGGCGATTGGCGATGTGACCGGCGAACCCATGCTGGCCCACCGCGCCTCGGCGCAGGGGGAGATGGTCGCGGAGATCATCGCGGGCAAGCGCCGCCGGTTCGACCCAGCCGCCATACCCGCGATCTGCTTCACCGAGCCGGAGATCGTCTCGGTCGGCGTCTCACAGGCGGGGGAGGAGCATGTCGTCGGGCAATTCCCGCTTCAGGCGAATGGCCGGGCATTGACCATGGACGCGGGCAGCGGCTTCGTGCGGACGATTGCCGAGCGGAACAGTGGCCGGATCCTGGGGATGCAGGCGGTGGGCCGGCATGTCTCCGAACTGTCCGGTGCCTTCGTCGCGCTGATCGAAATGGGCGGGATGCTGGAGGATGTGGCGGGGATGATTCACGCGCACCCCACGCTGGGCGAGGCCGTCCACGAAAGCGCGCTCAAGGCGCTGGGCCACGCGATCCACATCTGACGGCTTGCCCC
>JAFKLU010000125.1 GCA_017304105.1 Sphingomonadales bacterium | reverse complement strand
TCGACGCTACAACTTCGACCTGGCTCCAATTCGCGCTCGCGACGCCGGTCGTGCTGTGGGCCGGGTGGCCATTCTTCGAGCGGGGATGGGCATCGATCCGCAGCCGCCACCTCAATATGTTCACGCTGATCGCGATGGGCACGGGCGTCGCCTGGGCCTACAGCGTCGTCGCGACGCTTGCTCCGTCGATATTCCCGGAGGCCTTCAGGGGCATGGACGGAACCGTCGCCGTCTATTTTGAGGCGGCCGCGGTGATCACCGTCCTCGTCCTGCTGGGGCAGGTTCTTGAGCTTCGCGCCCGCGAACGGACATCGGGAGCTATCAAGGCGCTCCTGAATCTTTCGCCCAAGACTGCCCGACGGCTCGTCGGGAAGGGGCGGGAGGAAGAGGTCTCGCTCGAAACGATTGTCGTCGGGGATCGTCTGCGCGTGCGTCCAGGTGAAAAAGTGCCTGTGGACGCGATCGTCGAGGACGGACGCTCGGCGCTCGATGAATCGATGGTCACTGGCGAATCGATGCCGGTCAGCAAGACCGTGGGCGATGTCGTCATCGGCGGGACGCTCAACCAGAGCGGCGCGCTCATCATCCGCGCTGAGAAGGTCGGCCGCGACACGATGCTATCCCGGATCGTGCAGATGGTTGCCGATGCACAGCGCTCGCGCGCGCCCATCCAACGCCTCGCCGATCAGGTGGCGGGATGGTTTGTGCCTGCCGTGCTGGTCGTCGCGATCCTCGCTTTTATCGCATGGGGAATCTGGGGTCCGGAGCCACGCTTTGCCTATGGTTTGATCGCCGCGGTCGCAGTGCTGATCATTGCCTGCCCATGCGCGCTAGGGCTCGCGACGCCGATGTCGATCATGGTGGGTGTCGGCCGCGGGGCAGGGCTGGGCGTGCTGATCAAGAACGCCGAAGCACTCGAGCGCCTCGAAAAGGTCGATACGCTGGTCGTCGACAAGACTGGCACATTGACCGAGGGCAAGCCCTCGGTAACGCGGATCGTGCCTGCTGGCAGGTTCGATGCCGATGAATTGCTGCGCCTTGCGTCCGGCGTCGAGCGCGCATCCGAGCACCCGCTCGCGCTGGCTGTTGTCGCGGCCGCCGAAGCGAAGGGCATTTCGATCCCGCAAGTCAGCGAGTTCGATTCTCCGACCGGCAAAGGGGCGATCGGCTTGGTTGACGGCAAGCGGATAACGCTCGGCAACGCCCGCTTCCTGGAGGAGAATGGCATCGCTACCGGTGCCATGGCCCAGCAGGCGGACGACCTTCGCGAGGACGGCGCTACGGGAATCTTCATGGGTATCGATGGCCAAGTCGCGGGCGTCTTTGCAATCGCCGACCCGGTCAAGGAGACGACGCCTGCGGCGCTGTCGGCACTGCGGAGCGAAGGCATTGCCGTGGTGATGCTGACGGGCGACAACCGGACCACCGCGCAGGCCGTGGCGCGAAGGCTGGGCATCGACAAAGTCGAAGCCGAAGTCTTGCCCGACCAGAAGAGCGCGGTCATCGAACGGCTGAAAGGTGAGGGCAGGACCGTCGCCATGGCCGGAGACGGCGTCAACGACGCGCCGGCTCTGGCGGCTGCCGATGTGGGCATAGCGATGGGCTCAGGCACCGACGTCGCGATCGAGAGCGCCGGTGTCACTCTCCTCAAGGGCGACCTGACTGGCATTGTGCGTGCGCGACAGCTCAGCGAGGCGACAATGTCCAACATCCGCCAGAACCTGTTCTTCGCGTTCATCTACAACGCAGCCGGCGTTCCGATCGCGGCGGGGCTGCTCTATCCCTTCTTTGGTATTCTGCTCTCGCCGATCATCGCCGCCGCGGCCATGGCATTGTCTTCGGTGAGCGTCGTCACAAATGCGCTCAGATTGAACAGAGTGAAGCTATGAATATCGGTGCAGCGTCCGAGGCCAGCGGTGTCTCGCAGCGGATGATCCGCCACTATGAGAAGATCGGTCTTATTCCGTCGCCTGCCCGGCGCGACAGCGGCTATCGTGACTATTCATCTGATGATGTCCATCGCCTCTCGTTTGTCGCCCACGCGCGCGATCTAGGGTTTCCGATCGAGGAGATCGGCGAATTATTGTCCTTGTGGTCGGACCAGAGCAGGGCAAGCGCCGACGTCAAAGCGCTCGCGCTCGCACGCGCCGAGGAACTTGGACGCAAGGCCCGCGCGCTCGAGGCGATGCGCGCCTCGCTCCTCGACCTAGCGTCACGATGTCGGGGCGATAGCCGGCCCGAATGCCCGATCATCGACAGGCTGCAAGCTGACTAGCAGGCGAAGCGCCAGGGCGCTCATCCCGTGAGGGCAAGCTCGCCTTGCGCTGGCAGTTTCGGTGTGGAGCGGATTGCAGGCACCAGACGCAGAGCATCGCCGGCAAGCGTATAGACCGCGTGGCGTTGGCCCCCGCGGTTCTGATGGTCGATCCGGTAGCCCTGATAATGCCGGCGCAACAGGCCGGCGCTCACCAATTCCGATACGGCGCGGCTGAGATTGCTTTTGCCGGTGATACGGACACGGGAGCGGATTTCGGCCTCGATCGCCTGCGCTCTT
>JAFKLU010000124.1 GCA_017304105.1 Sphingomonadales bacterium | reverse complement strand
CAATGGCTGGACGAACTGCGCGCGCGCACGACGCTCTCGACCCTGATCGGCAAGACGATCAAGGTTCAGAAGGCAGGCCGCGAATACAAGGCCTGCTGCCCCTTCCATAACGAGAAGACGCCCAGCTTCACGATCAACGACGAGAAGGGCTTCTACCATTGCTTCGGCTGCGGCGCGCATGGCGATGCGATCCGCTGGATGACCGACCAGCGCGGCCTGCCCTTCCTCGATGCGGTGAAGGAACTCGCGGCGGCGGCGGGCATGGAAGTCCCTGCCCCCGATCCGCGCGCGGCGAAACGCGCCGAGAAGGCCCAGTCGCTCCATGACGTGACCAGCGCGGCGCAGGACTGGTTCGTGGCGCAGCTGGACGGGGCGGACGGCGGCGAGGCGCGCGCCTATCTGATGAAGCGCGGCATCAGCGATGCGACGCGCCGCGCCTTCGGCTTCGGCTTCGCGCCGGACAGCCGGGGCAGGCTCAAGGAGGCGCTGAAGTCCTTCCCCGAGCCAATGCTGGTCGAGACCGGCATGCTGATCCAGCCCGAGGATGGGGGCCGCGAGAGCTACGACCGGTTCCGGGGCCGCCTCATGATCCCGATTCGCGATCAGCGCGGGCGGGTCATCGCCTTTGGCGGCCGCATCCTCGGCCAGGGCGAGCCCAAATATCTGAACTCGCCCGAGACGCCGCTCTTCGACAAGGGGCGCACGCTCTACAATCTGGACAAGGCCGCGCCCGCCGCGCGCAAGTCCGGCCGGATCGTGGTGGTCGAGGGCTATATGGACGTGATCGCGATCGCGCAGGCGGGCATCGCGGAAGCCGTGGCCCCGCTCGGCACTGCGCTCACCGAGCATCAGATCGAGCGGCTATGGTCGATGGTCGAGACGCCGGTGCTCTGCTTCGACGGGGACAGCGCCGGCCAGCGCGCCGCCCTGCGTGCCGCTCATCGGGCCCTGCCCCTGCTCAGGCCCGGCCACAGCCTCGCCTTCGCCACGCTGCCCAAGGGGCAAGACCCGGACGACCTCCTGCGTGCCTCGGGCGTTGGCGCGTTCGAGGAGGTGCTTGCCGCCGCCATACCGCTCGCCGAACTCCTCTGGCGCAGCGAGCATGCCGCGATGCCGCTGGAAACGCCCGAAGCGCGCGCCGGTTTCAAGCAGCGACTCGCCGCGCTCACCGCCACGATTGCGGATGGGGACATCCGCGCGCTCTACAATCGCCTTTTCAAGGAGCGCTACGACGCCCTGTTCTTCGCGCCCCGCGCCCAGCCAGAGCGCTCGGCGCCCTTCCAGCGACGGCAGGGCGGCACGGTGCGCAATGGTCGCTGGACGCCCCCTCCCCCGCCGCCCACGGCCGAGGCGATGGCCCTGCGCGAGAGCAGCGCCGACGCGCTGCTGCTGCGCGCCGTGCTGGCCGGATTGCTGCGTTTTCCGGGCGAGATTCTCGTCCATCGGGAGGCGCTCGCCAGCCTCGTGCCGCAGGACGAGCGATTCGCGCGACTACTCGATGCACTGATCGACGCGGCCGACCACGAAGAAACGGTTGAAACAGAGCGGCTCCTTACCATATTGGGCGAACGTGATCTGTATAATATGGCGAAGGGGTTGCTCCGCGCCGATGCTTTGCACTTCACTTTCACCCGGGCCGAAGCCGACCGAAGGCGCGCGCAGCGCGACCTGGCTGAGGCAATCGCGGTGATTGTGGCGATGCCGCGCATTGAGGCGGAGCTGGCGGCGGTCACGCGGGCGATGGCGGAGAATCTGGATGAGGCCGGTTATGCCCGGCAGCAATCCCTGCGCAAGCTCAAGGCAGATCTGACGGCACGTGTCGCAGAACTGACCCAACCCCAGGACGAGTGAACATTTCGGTCTGCGTGTGGGGCGCATGGCCACGGAGCAAGGCGACGCATGGCGAGCAAGATCAATCAGACTGAAGCTGGCACCGAAGAGGGTGGCGATGCGCCGCTGCTCGATCTCAACGAAGCATCGATCAAGAAGCTGATCGCCCGCGCCAAGAAGCGCGGCTACATCACCTATGACGAACTGAACAACGCCCTGCCCCAGGACCAGATGTCCTCCGAGCAGATCGAGGACGTGATGTCGGCCCTGAACGACATGGGCGTCAACATCGTCGAGAATGACGAGCAGGGCGAGGACGCCGAGGCCGAGCAGGACGCCGAGGCCGATACGGCGGACAGCGCGAGCGAGGAAGACGACGGCTCGGGCAATGTCGGCGAGAAGAAGAAGGAAACGGTCGACCGCACGGACGACCCGGTCCGCATGTATCTGCGCGAGATGGGCGCCGTGGAGCTGCTCAGCCGCGAGGGCGAGATCGCCATCGCCAAGCGGATCGAGGCTGGTCGGGACACGATGATCCTGGGCCTGTGCGAGAGCCCGACGACGTTCAACGCCATCATCGAATGGTCCACCGCGCTCAACAACGGCGAGATGCAGCTGCGCGAGATCCTCGATCTGGACGCCATGCTCTCCAAGGACCCCGCGCCTGAATCGCTGTCGGAAGACGGCGAGGAAGACGACGGCGAGATCAGCGAAAAGACGGCCGGCCCCTCGTTCAAGGATGA
>JAFKLU010000123.1:2628-3639 GCA_017304105.1 Sphingomonadales bacterium | reverse complement strand
GTAGAGGATCTTGAGGCCGGGACGCAGCTCGACCGCGCGGTCCGCCAGCGCGCGGCCGGACATGCCGGGCATGACGATATCGGTGAAGAGTAGCTTGATGCCGGAATTGGCGGCAAGGATGCCCAACGCCTCATTGCCGTCGCTCGCCTCGATCACGCCGTAGCCCAGCTCGATCAGGCTATCGACCGACATGCGGCGCACGCGCGGCTCGTCCTCGACGACCAGGATCAGGTCCCCCGGCTTGCCGAGAGGCAGCCCCTCGCTCAATCGGCTGTTCGTCAGCGGCACGCTGTCTCCCAGATAGCGCGGCAGGTAAATCTTGACCGTGGTGCCCTCGCCAGGCTCGGAATAGATCTTCACATGGCCGGCGGATTGCTTGACGAAGCCGAACACCTGGCTGAGGCCAAGCCCGGTGCCGCGCCCCACCTCCTTGGTGGTGAAGAACGGCTCGAAGGCCTGCTCGATCACCTCGATTGCCATGCCGACGCCGGTATCGGTCACCGAGATCATCACATATTGGCCCGGCCGCACGTCCTCGTGCTGGCCCGCATAGCGCTCATCCAGCTCGCTGTTCGCCGTCTCGATGGTGAGCTTGCCGCCCTCCGGCATGGCATCGCGTGCGTTGACCGCGAGATTGACCAGCGCGCTTTCGAGCTGCTCCGGATCGGCATGGACGCGCCACAGGCCGCCGGCCAGCACCGTCTCGATCTGGACCTGCTCGCCCAGCGTCCGGCGCAGCAGCTCGGAGATGCCGCTCACCAGCTTGTTCGCCTCGATGGTCTTCGGTTCAAGCGGCTGGCGGCGGGCGAAGGCGAGCAGTTGCGCGGTCAGCGCCGCGGCGCGATCCGCCCCCTCCTGGGCGTTATCGAGCATCGCGACGACATTGCCCGGGTCATGATCCCTGAGGCGCCGCCGCGCGAGATCGAGGCTGCCCATAATGATCGCAAGCATGTTGTTGAAATCATGCGCGATGCCTCCGGTGAGCTGACCGATGGCGTCCATTTTCTGGAG